>WGAD01000369.1 GCA_015489255.1 Anaerolineales bacterium
AGATCCTGGCGATGGTCTCTTACCCGACATACGAAAACAACCGCATGGCGCGTTTTATCCCGGCCTATTACTATGCCCAGCTGAGCGAAGACCCGCGCCGTCCGTTGCTGAACAACGCCATTTCGGGAGAATTCCCGCCGGGGTCGGTGTTCAAACTGTCCACCGCCCTGGGCGCCATCAACGAAGGCGTGGTGACCCCCAACCAGATCATCGAAACCCCGGGCAAGCTGACGCTGGTGGAGAAATTCTCACCCAACGACCCGGGTAATGAACGCGATTTCGTGGACTGGATTTACGAGGAGAACGGGGTCATCAACCCGGAAGGCTTTGGCCGCCTGGATTTTTACCACTGCATTGCCTATTCCAGCAACGTTTGTTTTTACAAACTGGGCGGCGGTTACAAAGACGAGATCCCGGAAGGGCTGGACGTGCAGCGTCTGGCCGAATATGCCCGCGCGTTGGGGTACGATCAGCGCACGGGCATCGATTTGCCCGGTGAGCAAGATGGCTTGATCCCAACGCCCAAATGGAAGCGCATCAATTTGGGCGAAAATTGGTCCACCGGCGATACCTACATTGCCAGCGTGGGGCAGGGATATGTGCTGGCGACGCCTTTGCAGGTGCTGATGTCCGCGGCGACCATTGCTAACGATGGCGTCCAGATGCAGCCGGTCGTCTTGCGGGAAATCGTGGATGGGGAAGGCAATGTGGTACAACCCTTCACGCCACGGGTGCGCTGGGACATCACCAGAGATAACCTAATCAAAGATTATGAATGCGAGGGCGGCTACTGCACCGAGACGGGCGAGTACAAAAACGTTTCGCCCTGGGCGGTGGAGCAGGTGCAAATGGGGATGCGGCTGGCAGTCACAGACCCGCGGGGTACGCTGAACCGCGTCTTTGGCGACTACCCCATCCCGGTGGCGGGGAAGACCGGCACGGCGGAATACTGCGATGACGTGGCGCTGAAAAACAACCGCTGTCAGTTTGGCGCCTGGCCGACCCATTCGTGGACGGTGGCTTATGCCCCCTATGACGATCCGGAGATCGTGGTGGTGGCCTTTGCCTACAACGGGGGCGAGGGGGCCAGCGTGGCCGGGCCTATTGTGGAGCGGGTCATCAAGGCTTATTTTGAACTGCGCAACATTGATGTAGACGCCAACGCCGTGCCCTGACCTCATGCTATAATCGGAGCGATGATGAACAACGCAGTGCGCCTGAAAGGAATTCGGGATGGCTTGCTGGTCTCTCTTTCGCATAGCCAATGGGGCGAGCAGGAAAAAGCCTTGCTGTCCTATATTGACGCGCGCCCCACTTTTTTTGCCGGGGCACGCCTGGCGATGGATGTGGGGCAGGCCGTCTGGCGGGTAAAAGAACTTAGCGCCTTGCGGGATGCCCTTTCTCAGCGGCAGATTTACCTGTGGGCGGTGCTGAGCGAATCGCCGGTGACGGAAAAAACCGCCCAGCTGCTGGGGTTGGCGACCCGCTTGTCCACGCGCACGGGGCCGCAGCGGCGGCCCACCCGACCGCCAGCCGAAGAGCCGAACGTCCATTGGGTGCAGAAGACCGTTCGTTCAGGCGTGCGCATTGAGGCAGAAGGTCACCTGGTGTTGATCGGCGATGTGAACCCTGGCGGGGAGGTGGCCGCCGCGGGCAACATCTTGATCTGGGGACGTTTGCGCGGCATGGCGCACGCGGGCGCCAACGGCGACGCCGGCGCGGTGATCCGCGCCCTGGAGCTGCGTCCGCAGCAGGTGCGCATTGCCCAGGTGGCCGCCACCGAGATCCGCTCCTCCGGGCCGGCGCAGGTCGTGCTGGAAAAAGGCATCATTCGGGTGCAATCATTGAACTCGCAGGAATTCAAGGTGAATCATGAGCGCTAAAGTAATTACGGTGACATCGGGCAAGGGCGGCGTGGGCAAAACGACCACCGTCGCCAACCTGGCGGTTGCCCTGGCTTTGACGGGCGATCGCGTTGTGTGCATTGATGGCGATATCGGCTTGCGCAATCTGGACGTCATTCTGGGGTTGGAAAACCGCATCGTGTACGATCTGGTGGATGTGGTCGAGGGCCGTTGCCGTCTGCGGCAGGCCATGATTCGAGACAAGAAACTCTCGAATCTGTTTCTCATCCCGGCTGCGCAAACGCGGGACAAAAACGCCGTTTCGCCCAGCGACATGGTGCGGGTGTGCGATGAATTACGCCCGGACTTCGATTGGGTGTTGATCGATTCACCGGCGGGCATCGAGCGCGGCTTTCGCTATGCCATTGCACCGGCGGATCAGGCCATCATCGTGACCAATCCAGAAGTTTCCGCCGTCCGCGACGCCGATCGAGTGATTGGGTTGCTGGAGGCCGAGGAAAAAGGCAGCCCCTCTCTGATCATCAACCGGCTGGATGTCAATATGGTGCGGCGGAATGAAATGCTTTCCGCCGAAGACGTGGTGGACCTCCTGGCGATCCGACTGATTGGCATCGTGCCGGAGGACGACCGGGTGCTGATCGCCTCTAACCGGGGGCGGCCGGTTGTCTTGGACGAGGCGGCGGTGACCGCACGAGTTTTCCAGAACATTGCCCGCCGCCTGAAAGGCGAAGACGTGCCGTTCATCGACCTGGGCAACCGCGGGTTGTGGTCGCGCCTGTTTTCAGGACGGAGGTAGAGGCATGGGCTTCTTTCGCCGAGACAAAAAGAGCGCCCAGAGCGCCCGCGAACGCTTGCAACTGGTGCTGATTCACGATCGCACCGATTTGACACCAGCCGAACTGGACGTGCTGAAGAACGAACTGATCGCAGTGATTGCCCGCCACATCCACATCGATCCGGATGCGGTGCGCATCGAACTGGAACACGAAGGCCGCGAACAGCGGCTGGTGGCCGACATCCCCCTGCGTAACGCGGAGAAGCGCCGCTAGATGGGGCGGGTCAACTGGCGCCATTTTGATTTTTGGCTGCTGGGGGCGATGATCCTGGCCATCGCTTTCGGCGTGGTGATGATC
>WGAD01000370.1 GCA_015489255.1 Anaerolineales bacterium
CTGATCCAAATTGGCAGCCGTAACATGCAGCACTTTCCGCTGCTGTGGGCCGTCGGCGAAAGCGAAAAGCCGGTGCTGCTCAAACGCGGCTTCATGTCCACCGTGGACGAATGGCTCAAAGCCGCCGAACACATCGCCACCCGCGGCAATGAAAAGATCATCCTTTGCGAGCGCGGCATCCGCACCTTCGAGACCGCCACCCGCAACACCCTGGACGTGAACGGCATCGCGCTGGCGCGGCAGCTGGCCCCCTGGCCGGTGCTGGGCGACCCCAGCCACGCCACGGGACGAACCGATTTGGTGCTGCCAGCCTCGCGGGCCGCCCTGGCCGCCGGCGCGGACGGTCTGCTGGTGGAGGTACACCCCAACCCGCCCGCAGCCCTCTCCGACGCCGACCAGGCCTTCCCGTTGGAGGCCGTGCCGCAGCTCATCGCCCAGGCGCGCGCAATCGCCCAGGCGCTGGGGCGCGGGGTGCGGTAGCCCCGGAATCTCATGCAGAAACACCGCTTGTTGCACATCCGTCAATGGGGCGCGCCCTCTGCTCCTCCTTTGGTCTTTCTGCACGGCTTCATGGGCACCGGCGCAGACTGGGAACCCGTCGCCCGCACGCTGGCAGCGCGTTTTCACTGCCTGGCCGTGGATTGGCCCGGACATGGGCAGACGCCCCTCTCTACGGCCCAGGGCATTGGCTACGCGCAATGGAATGCCGTCCTGAACGATACGCTCACCGCTCACGGCCTGCCAGCGGTCACCTTGATCGGTTATTCCATGGGCGGACGCCTGGCCCTGGATTTCGCCCTGCGCTATCCGCACCGCGTACAAACCCTGGCGCTCATCTCCGCCAACCCGGGCATCGGAGACCCTGCCCAACGGGCAGCGCGCCGCTGCTGGGACGCGGACAACGCCCGCCGCCTGCGAGAAGACGGCCTGCCTGCCTTTCTGCAATACTGGTACAACCTGCCGCTCTTTGCCTCGCTGGACGCCGTACCCGGGCGCAAACCGGCTGTCATCGCCCGCCGCAGCGGACAGGATGCCAAAACCCTGGCGCAGATCATCACAACCATTAGTCCGGGCACACAGCCCAGCCTATGGCCGCACCTGTCCGCATTAAAGATACCTGTACTAGCAGTGTATGGTCAGCTAGACGAGAAGTATCAGAATCTCACCCGCGAGATGTCCCGCCGCCACCCGCATATCCGCACTGTCGGCGTCCCCCAAGCGGGGCATGCCGTCCATGTGGAGCAGCCAGAAGCATTGACAAAAATCATTGCTAACTTT
This sequence comes from Anaerolineales bacterium, assembly GCA_015489255.1. GTDB lineage: Bacteria > Chloroflexota > Anaerolineae > Anaerolineales > Villigracilaceae > S143-42. The sequence goes on from WGAD01000370.1 coordinate 1,279, forward strand.
CTTGGAGACGCCTCACATGAGTAAATTACGTTACCGCGCTGATATCGATGGCCTGCGCGCCGTTGCCGTGCTGGCTGTGCTCTTTTACCACGCAAAATTCGCTGGATTCTCCGGCGGCTACGTTGGCGTGGATGTATTTTTCGTCATCTCCGGCTATCTGATCACCGGCATCATCTGGCAGCAATTGCATACGGATCGTTTTTCCATCGCCCATTTCTACGAACGCCGCATCCGCCGCATCTTTCCTGCCCTGTATCTCCTGCTCCTCTTCGTCCTGCTCGGCGCCTTCTGGCTTTATACGCCCGAAAAGCTCATCGGCGTCGCCAAAAGCGCCCTGGCGACGATCGGCTTTTCTTCCAACATTCTCTTCTGGAGCGAAAGCGGATATTTTGACACCCCCTCAGCCCTGAAGCCCTTGCTGCATACCTGGTCATTAGCCGTGGAAGAACAATTTTATGTGGTCTATCCCTGGTTTCTGTGGCTGGGATGGCGCTACTTGCGCCCGCATTTCAAAAAGATCTTCTGGCTGGTCTTTTTTCTTTCCTTTGCTGGCGGCCTGGCGGCGCTCAAGTCCGATCCCAGCGCTGCCTTCTACTTTGCCCATTGGCGCGCCTGGGAATTGATGGTCGGCGGGGCGCTGGCGCTGCAATACGTTCCGCCGTTGCGTAATGCCCGCCAAAAAGAAGCCGCATCTTTTCTTGGCGCCGCTTTCATCCTCGGCAGCGTCTTCCTGCTGCAAGAAGAAAGCCTCTTCCCCGGCTGGAACGCCCTCTGGCCGGTGCTGGGCACAGCCGCGCTGATTCACAGCAACAGCCCCGGGGGAAAAACGCAAGTTGGCCGTTGGCTCAGCCACCCCGTTGCCGTTTTCATCGGGAAAATTTCCTATTCTCTGTACCTGTGGCACTGGCCTTTGTTGCTCTACGCCCGTACATACTTCCTGCGCCCGCTCACAGTGTGGGAAACGTGGTTCGTGCTACTGCTCAGCGGACTGGCGGCCTTCTTCTCCTGGCGGTGGATAGAAAACCCCTTCCGCCGTCGCGATTTCCTCTCGCGCAAGGCCGTGTTCCAATTCGGCGGCGCCTTGATGCTTCTTTTTGGCGCCGTTACGGGCTGGCTGTGGAGGCATACGGTCAACACAGGGGTTGAGTTTCCGCCCGAATACGCCAGCTATCGCTGTATTTATGACGCAAAACATCAGATAAAGGATGCCCCTCTTGTCGCCTGCAAGCTCGGAGCCCCCCAAGCTCCAGCAAGGTTTGCCATCCTGGGCGATTCGCACAGCAACGCTCTGTCGCCCGCTATCCAGCACGCTGCAGCGAACAACAACGTTCAGGGATTCTTGTTGCCTGATAGCGGATGCCTTCCATTGGAAGGCGTCGAGCTCGTGAATCTGGAATGCGCGCGACACTGTGAACGCGCCCTGCGCTATATAGAAACCCAACCCGAAATAGAGACTGTTTTCATCGTCTCCTTCTGGCATGGCTACCGCAACAAGCCACTTTGGGATGCCGCTGGCGAAATCCCACCGAACGCTGACTTCACCACCCTGCTGGAAGCAGGCCTGCGCCGCACCGTGGAGACTCTACAAAGCCGGGGATATACCCCCGTGCTGGTTTACCCTATCCCAACAGCCACATATCCGGTGCAAGACGCCTGGTATGTGGCCGCGCGCACGAACCGGGATGTCAATGTGCTGGTAGCCCGTTCATGGGACGAATATTTGCAGGAAGCCGGCGATGTCCGGGACCTCATCCGCCGTGTCGCAGACGAATACCAGCTCGCCACCATCGACCCCGCCCCCATGCTGTGCCCCGACGGCCAATGCCGCGTCGCAGACGCTAACGCCCCGCTTTACTACGATACCAACCACCTGTCCATCTACGGCGCGCAAACGCTGACGCCGCTATTTGAACGCTATTTCCAACAATCCTTTTCTCCCTGAGAAAGGCTGCCGCCCAGTGCCCCGCTTGCAGCGCATAAATATTCCATAAACACGCGCCTCGCCGGTTGACAAAACCGATAAAACCCTGTATAAACTTGCCCAGCATGAATGCCTTATCTTTTGTCCCCGCCTACGCCTATCCTTACGGCTCCGGAACCCCGCGAGCCGCTGGCGGCGTTTAAAAGATCAGGCTCTACCCTGCACTGCAAACGTCCGGCCACGGTCGGACGTTTTTTGTTTGCCCACGTTTCTTTATGGAGGTGTTCCATGCCCATCCGCGGCCTGCGCGGCGCAACAGTCGCCGCCGAAAATACGCAATCTGCCATTCTAGCGGCCACCCGCGAGCTCCTGCAAGCGATCTTGCAGGCTAACCCTTCTCTCCAGCCAGCCGACCTGGCCAGCGCGATCTTTACCGTCACCGAAGACCTGAACGCCACTTACCCGGCCCTGGCCGCCCGGCTGGAGGGCTGGATGGAAGTGCCGCTCCTCTGCGGACGGGAGATCCCCGTCCCCGGCGGACTGGAGCGTTGCATCCGCGTCTTGTTGCACTGGAATACCCCGCTGCCACAAAACGCGATCCGCCATGTGTATCTGCGCCAGGCCGAAAGCCTGCGTCCCGATCTGGCGCTGCAAGCCGCCGGGTTGCTGTCTGCCGGGGAGGTGCCCGCATGATGATCATCATGCGGGCAGACGCCCGCCCCCAAGAAATTGAAACCGTCGTCCAGTGTGTGCAGCGGCGCGGCGCGCAGGCCCATGTGTCCAGCGGCGCTGAACGGACCGTCATCGGCATCGTCGGCGATACGCGCCGCCTGAGCCAGGATGAATTCATTCGCATGGAGGGCGTCGATCGTATTGTGCCTATCTCCAAACCGTACAAACTGGCCTCGCGCGAGTTCCACCCCCAGGACACAGTCTTCCGGGTGGGAGATGCCGTCTTCGGTGGAGCCGGGTTGACGCTCATCGCCGGCCCTTGTTCCGTGGAAAGCCGCTCGCAATTGCTCGAGATCGCCCACGCCGTGCGCGAGGCCGGCGCCCACGCTCTGCGCGGCGGCGCTTTCAAACCGCGCACCTCGCCGTACAGTTTTCAAGGGCTGGGCGAGGCCGGCCTGGAACTGCTGGCCGAAGCCCGTGCAGCCACCGGCCTGCCCATCGTCACAGAAGTTATGTCGCCGGAACAACTCCCCCTGGTTGCCCGTTATGCCGACGTACTCCAGATCGGCGCGCGCAACATGCAAAACTACGCCCTTTTGCAAGCCGCCGGGCGTTCCGGCAAACCGGTGCTGCTCAAACGCGGCCCCAGCGCCACCCTGGACGAATGGCTGTTGGCTGCCGAATATCTGCTGGCAGAAGGCAATCTGCAAGTCGCGCTCTGTGAACGCGGCATCCGCACCTTTGCCACCGCCACCCGCAACACCACCGACATCAACGCCGTGCCCGCCCTCAAAGACCGCACCCACTTGCCTGTCTTTCTGGACCCCAGTCATAGCACCGGACGCTGGGAGTACGTGGCGGCAATCGCCCGCGCCGGGGTGGCCGCGGGCGCCGATGGATTGATCGTAGAAGTTCACCACCGCCCGCAAGAAGCCCTCTCCGATGGCGGGCAATCGCTCAAGCCAGAACGATTTGCCGCGCTGGTGAGCGAAGCGCGACAAATCGCCGCCGTCATCGGTCGCCCTCTCGCCCAGCCGGAAACTGCCCATGTCCGCCCTGCCTGAGCGCATCACCATCTTTGGCCTGGGACTGATGGGCGGCTCCCTGGCGCAAGCCCTGGCAGATGCCCCCGTCACCCTCTGCGGGGTGGACGCCGATCCCGCCACCCGCAAGCAGGCCGCTGCAGCGGCCCTGTTCGACCAGATCACCGACTCCGTGGCCGATCTGCTCCCCCGCACCGATCTGCTCATCCTGGCCGCGCCCGTGCGGGCCAACCTGGCTTTGTTATCGGATCTGCCTCGCACAGCCCCCGCCGGCCTCGCCGTTCTGGATTTGAGTTCCACCAAGCGAGCGATCTTGGCGGCAATGGACGCCTTGCCCGATACGTTGGC
>WGAD01000371.1 GCA_015489255.1 Anaerolineales bacterium
CCCGGCGTGTAGAGCTGCCCGGCGGCCATGCCGCCCTCTTTACCGATACGGTGGGCTTCATTCAAAAGCTGCCCACCACTTTAGTGGCCGCGTTCCGCGCCACGCTGGAAGAAATCGCCGATGCCGACCTCTTGCTACACGTGGTAGATATCTCTCATCCCAACGCCAGCCACCAATATCTCGCTGTCCGGCAGACCCTGGCCGAGATCGGCGCCGACAGCATCCCGGCAGTGACCGCGCTCAACAAGATTGACCGCCTGCCCGATCCGCACCAGGCAACGGAGGTTTTGCAGTCTTACCCTAAGGCGGTGGGCATTTCTGCCCTTCACGGCAGCGGGCTTGATGATTTGCTCTCCCTCGTTCAACAAGAATTGTTCGAAACCTACCGGCACGTACATCTGCGCCTGCCCTACAGCCAGGGCGGCCTGATCTCGCTCTTTCACGAAAGCGGGCAGATCGAGCGCATTACCCATCAGCAGGGCGGCGTGGAAATCATCGGGCGCATTCCTGGACGCCTGTACACCCGTTACCAGCCCTGGCTGGTCGGCAACAATTCGCATTCTTGAGGTTAACCATGTTCAACCGCATCTCTCGCATGCTCGATCACATCTCGGAATTTCTGGCCTGGCGCAAGGGTTTGCTGCCCATCATCGGCCTGTTCTTCATTCTCGTTAACCTGCTGCTGCAATTCATCTTGCCGGGTGCTTTTCTCACCAGCGCCAACCTCTTCCTGCACCTGGGTCTGATCATCGCTATCCTCGGGTTGATGCTGGCATGGGCGCTTTGAAAGTTCTCTACATCGGCGGCACTTCTTTTTCTGGCTCCACCTTTCTCGGAGCAGCCCTCAGCCAACACCCACAACTTTTTCTGGCTGGCGAATTAATTGGCTTTGTGCGCCACCACCCCCGCACCCACAAGTGTTCCTGCGGTCGTCTCTACCATGAGTGCTCTTTCTGGCAAGAGACTTTGCAAACCTGGCAGCGCAAAACCTCCCTCTCGCTGGAGGATTACCGCACTCTTTGCGACCGCTACGAACGCATCCGCGCCTATCCCAGTTTACTTTCCCCCGGACTGCCAAAAGAGGCCGCTTTTCGTCAGTATGCCGCCGCCAGCCGCGCATTTCTTCAGGTTTTATCCGAGCTTAGCCAAAGCTCAGTGATCGTCGATATCTCCAAATACCCCACCCGCGCCCTGGCTTTATCGCGCGCTGGCATAGATGTCGTTTTCGTGCACCTGGTCAAAAACGGGCTGGCCTATCTGGATTCGAACACCCGCCGCTTGTACGTCCGCCACTACGAAGACAACCCCTGGTGGCCGCGATGGCGTTTCTGGGTGCGCAGCGCGCTAGAATGGGATTTGATCAACCTGCTGGCGATGGACGTTTCTCGGCGCTTGCCCGGGTTGCGGCTGCGCTACGAGGATTACATCACCGACCCAGCCGCCGCCTTCGCCCGCATCGGTCAAAGGCTGGAGGTGGACGACCTGGCAGATTATGGCGACCGTCTGCGCCGCGGCGCAGAGATACACTTCGGCCATGCCCTCGGCGGCAACCTGATCCGCCTGCGGGGGCCGGCCCGTTTGTCCCCCAATTCATCCTGGCGTTCCCGCATCACCCCCACCCAACGCGCCATCTACTGCCTGCTGGCTGGCTGGCTGGGAAAACGATACGGCTACCCGTGCTGAACGCCCCATTTCCGGGCCGCAGCACCTATCGACGTCCGTCTAAAACTGCGCCAGCGCTTTCATCAACAAATAAAACACCCCCATAGAAAACATCGCCGTCATCGGAATGGTCAGCACCCAGGCGGTCAGCATTTCCTGGCCTACCGACCAGCGCACCCGCCCCGGGCGTTCGGCAGCACCGGCGCCCAGCACGGCGGAGCTCATCACCTGCGTGGTACTCACCGGGCCGCCCAACAGCGAAGCCAGGGCAATCACCAGGCTACCGCCAGTTTGCGCCGCCAGGCCATGCAAAGGCCGCAGCCGGAAAATGCGCCCTCCCAGGGTTTTGATCTGCCGCCAACCGCCGATCGAGGTGCCGAAGGCAATCGCCGCTGCGGATAAAAGCAC
>WGAD01000372.1 GCA_015489255.1 Anaerolineales bacterium
ATCATACATCATTGTACGTCCAAAAACGGTTGACAAAGAAATTCCAGAACATCACAACGCCAATGGCTCCGGCCAGAGCCAGGTTGTGTGACCACCATGGCCAATCCAGGCCGCGCAAGGGCAGGTGAGGCAGCGCCCAGAGAAAAAAGCGGCTGAAGAGGATGAAAATGGGCGTGCGGATGCTGACGCCGAGCAGGTTGACAATGAAGAACTGCCCGATCTGTTGCGAGACGGGTTTGGAGCGGGAATCGGAAAAGGTCCAGTAGCGGTGCCAGAGGAAATTGTTGGTGACGGCGGCGGTAAAGGACAAGATGCTGGCGACAACGGCCTGCTGACCGAGGGCGAGGGTCAGCAAGTTGAAGACGGCGAAATCGACGCCGGCGCCGATGCTGCCGACGATAGCAAAGCGCACCATGCGGCGGCGTTCGATCGGGTTGGACAAGAAATTCACGATAACCCCAGCTGCTCCTTGAAATAAGGGATAGTTTGGCGGATGCCGCTTTCCAGGTCGGTGGCGGGCTGCCAGCCGAGGAGATCGCGGGCGCGGGTGATATCGGGCTGGCGGCGTTGAGGATCGCGGGCGGAGCGCCCCTGCGGGACGAAGGCGATGCCCGCCCGATTGCCGACGATGCGGTTGATGGTTTCGGCAAATTCCAGGATGGTCATTTCGTGATCGTTGCCGATGTTCACCGGGTAGTGCTCATCGGAATAGAAGAGCCGGACGATGCCCTCGATCAAGTCGTCCACGTAACAAAAACTGCGGGTTTGCTGCCCGTCGCCGTAAACTGTCAGCGGTTGGCCGAGCAAGGCTTGTTTGAGAAAGTTGGGCAGGGCGCGGCCATCGTTGAGGTCCATGCGCGGGCCGTAAGTGTTGAAAATGCGGACGATGCGTGTATCTACTTTGTGGGTGCGGTGGTAGGCCATCGTCAGGGCCTCGGCAAAGCGTTTGGCCTCGTCGTATACGGCGCGCGGGCCGATGGGGTCGACGTTGCCTGGGTAATCTTCCCGTTGCGGGTGCACCAATGGATCGCCGTAAATTTCGCTGGTGGAAGCCAGCAAGTAGCGGGCTTTGTGCGCCTTGGCAACGCCCAAGGTGTTGAGCGTGCCCAGCGCGCCGGCTTTCAGGGTTTGGATCGGCAGGTTGAAATATCCGTAGGGAGATTCCGGGTTGGGGCTGGCGGGTGAGGCAAAGTTGAGGACGGCATCAACCTTGCCCGGGATGAAGATGTATGTGGAAATATCATGTCGGATAAAGTGAAACCGTTCGTGGCCGGCCAGGTGGGCCAGGTTTTCCGGTCGTCCGGTGATGAAGTTGTCCATGCCGATGACTTCGTGTCCATCGGCCAGCAGGCGGTCGCAAAGGTGCGAACCAAGGAAACCGGCTGCGCCGGTGATCAGGATGCGCATAAGCGGGAGCTCCTTGAAGAAACGAAGAATCAGCGCCAATCCAGGCGGGAGATCAGGCCGTCGCCGGTGATCTGGCGCGCCTGTCCGCTGGTGGTTTCAATTAGCCAGAGGTTGCCATTGTATAACACAGCCAGGTACCAGTTGCCATTGGCGTCGGGGCCTGGCGCCCAGGCCGGGCGTTGCGGCCTCAGCCCGGGCTGGTTGGCTGGGGGGAAGAGGACGCGCCGCTCCGAACCGTCCCGGTCCATAATCCACAACCGGTAACGGCTGGTTTCGCTTTGGGTGGGGAAAATGGCTTGCAGGTAGGCCAGCTGGTAACGCCCTGCGCCCAGGTCGGGTGAAAGGGAGGGGTAGGCGAACATGCCGCTGTTTTCCACCAGTTTCATCCGCGTGCCGGTTGCCAGGAGCACGGCCTCCAGGTTGAAGTAGGGGGCTTCTTCTGGCGTGCTGAGGGCTTTGCTGACATCGTGCGTGACGAAGTAGAGCACGCGGCCATCGGGGCTAAAGGCTGCGGCGGGCACCCAGGCCCAGTCGCTGCGGGTTTGATAGGGCGGAATGGCAACCAGAGGACGCAACGTGCCGCGTTTGGGGTCCACCAGGCCGATTTCGTCCGGGCGCAGGTAGGCCAGCGTTCCATTTTCAGCCCAGAGGTAATCCGTTCCCCACCAGCCATAGACGCCCCCGCTGTTGGCTTCGAGGATTTGTTTAGGTGTGGTGGCCCAGCCGCTGCCAAAACTCACCTGCCACAAATCGTTGTTGGCCTGCCAGCCGGGGACGGTTCCGCGCGGTTCTACGGTAGAAAAGACGATCGTCTGCTGGTCGCCCGGCCACCAGGCGGCAAAGTGAACGACGTTGTCGGCCTTGAGGTAGAAGGGGGTGGCGTCGGCTTCGGTGGTGCTGACTGCCCACAAGGTGTTGATGGCCTGGTCGGGCGGTTGGTCGCTCTTGCGGGAGAAGATCAGCCAGTTGCCATCGGGAGAAAGGAAGAAGATGCGTCCGTCCAGGTCGCCGCTGGCGACCAGTAGGCGGCGGTTGGCAGTGGAAGTTTCCATCAGCCAGGCGTTGCCGGCGGAGAGGTAAGCGATCTTGCCGGGGATGGCGACGGGCAAAAAGGTGCTTTGCACGCCCACCAGGAGAATTTCCGGCACTGGTTCTTTGAGCAGCACGCTTTTGACGATGGCGGGTTCGCCTTCTTCGATGCCGTTGCGGTAAACGTGGCGGTAGGTGTATTCGCGCTGGCCGTTTTCCCCGGCCTGCACGAGGCGCTGTTCACCCGCGGGCAGCGATTCGCTCTGGATGGTTTGGCGTTCAAAGGGGATGACGACGACCTCGGTTGAGAACGATTCGGTGATGCGAATGACCTCCACCGTGCTGCCTTCCGCCAGGACGGTGGGCAGATCGGGGGTGACTTGGTCGTCGTTATCGAGCAGGATGTTGGCTGCGGACAGCGCGTCGCGGACGCGGCTGCCGGCGGGCAGGATGACCGTTTGGGTGTGGCCGTCGGCCAGGATGGTGACGGAAATGTCCGTTTGTTGCGCCCGCGGCGCAACACATCCGGCGGTCAGGAGCCAGGCCAGGGTCAGCGTTAGCCACAATTTCCACCGTGGGTTCATGCTGGTATAATCCACCAGGTTACTTGATGCGACCGGTGAGCGTCATCACCCCGTCGCGGATGTCGATGCTCTCCAGCCGAAAGCCGGTTGCCACCGGTCCGAGCGAGCCGGTGTAGGCCTCGGTGATCATGGTGGTCAGCGCGGCGCGCAATCCGTCGGGCACGGGGAAGGGGCCGAAATCTACGGAGACGATCTCCAGCACAGGTTTACCCTCCGGGCTGACGGTTGCGGTGACAATGATGCCGATGGTGGCTTCCAGGTTGCCGCTGCGCACCAGACCGTAGATTTGGATTTGTTGATCGCGCAGGTAGACTTGAGGCTCCTGGAAGATGGCTTCTGGATCGGCGGCCAGTTTTTGTGCCAGGTAGGAAGTTAGCTGCGTTTCGTTGATTTTCAAAGTCACCTGCCCGTCTACTGCCTCGAGGAGGGCCTGGGCGATCTCTTGCTGCAAGCTTTCTACGGCCTCGTTAGACACCGGAATGCGCTCCGGCGGGAGTTCAGGGCCGCCTACGTTGATGGTACAGGCCAGGGTGGCCAGTATCAGCAAGAAGATGGCGGCCAGAAGGTGTCGGGTGTGGGTTGTCATATCGGCCTCTTCTTTGGTCAGAGAGCGGCGGCGCCGCTCGCGGATTTCTCGTTTCGGGAGTCAATTATAGCATGGGCAAACAGGAGAACGTGAAAGGGCTGCCTCTGGAAGCGCGCATCGAAGGGTTGTTGTTCGTGGCCGTGGAGCCGGTCAACCCCAGTCAGCTGGCGGCGGCGTTGGGCGTGCCGCGGCGGGAGGTGGAAGCCGCTCTGGACAATCTGCGGCAGCAGTTGCAGACCCGCGGGATCCGCTTGCAGGAGCATCGCGGGCGCTGGCAGTTGACTTCAGCCCCGGAGCTGGCGGAATATGTGGAAACCCTGCTCGGCCTGGATGCGGGCGGGAGCCTGAGCCGCGCGGCGCTGGAGGCGCTGGCGATTATCGCTTATCGCCAACCGATCACCCGCCCGCGGGTGGATGCCATTCGCGGGGTAAACAGCGATGGCGTCATCAAGAGCTTGTTGCGCAAGGGGCTGCTGGAGGAGGTGGGCCGCGAAGACGGCCCGGGCCGGCCGATTCTTTATGGCACGACGCCGGCCTTTTTGCAATACTTTGGTCTCCATTCGCTGGACGAGTTGCCGCCCTTGAACCTGGAGGCAGAAGACGGGGAGCGGGATGTCTCCCTCTTGAAAGGATAGTATGGAAGAGCGATTGCAGAAAATTTTGGCGCGTGCGGGCTATGGTTCGCGCCGCGCTTGCGAGACGATGATCCGCGAAGGCCGGGTGACGGTGAACGGCCGCCTGGCCGCGTTGGGCCAAAAGGCCGATCCAGCCCGCGATGAGATCCGCGTGGATGGGCGGCTGGTGCGCGGCGAAGAGAAGAAGGTGTACATTGCCTTGTACAAGCCGCGCAACGTCATTTCCAGCACGGTGGGGCAAGACCGCCGCCGAACCGTGCGCGATTTAGTGCCCGTGCCGGGGCGGTTGTATCCGGTAGGACGCCTGGACGCCGATAGCGAAGGGCTGATTCTGATGACCAACGACGGCGACCTGGCGAACCGCCTGACGCATCCACGTTACCAGCATGAGAAGGAATATCGGGTGCTGGTGGCACGCCGCCCGGATTCCCGGCAGATCTATGCCTGGGAGCATGGCGTGGTGCTGGAGGATGGATATCGCACCAGGCCGGCTCGCGTGCGGGTGGAAACTGTGCGCGGCGGTCAGGCCTGGCTGCGGGTGACCCTGAAGGAGGGGCGCAAGCGTCAGATCCGCGAGATGGGGCGGCTGACTGGCCTGCCCGTGCTGCGGCTGGTTCGGGTGCGGATGGGGCCGGTGCGGTTGGGCGACCTGAAGCCCGGGGAGTGGCGTCACCTGACGAGCGGCGAATTGCGCGAATTGGGCGTCCGCGGTTAAAGGGGGCTTTAGCCCAGCCCCAGCCGCCGACGGAAGAGATAGATCAGCCCGGCGGCGACTGCCCAGACGGCGTAACTGGTGAGCAGCATTGGCAGCAGGCGAAAACCGGCGCGGGCTGTGAGCCACAAAGCGAGGGCAAAGGCCAGCGTGGCCGCCAGGCTGAGCAACAGGCTCAAGGCAAATTGCGATACGGCCTCCGCTTGCCCCTGGTGGGCGGAATATACGATCCACATG
>WGAD01000373.1 GCA_015489255.1 Anaerolineales bacterium
AACCATATCGTAGGCGTCCGAGAGAATTGCGGCCGGGTCGGTGTCGAATTTGTCCAGGTCGCTCAGGCGCGGCATGGTGAAGGGGTGGTGGGCGGCGTCCCACTTGTTTTCTTCTTCGTTCCACTCGAACATGGGGAAATCGACTACCCAGGCGAAGGCCAGCACGTCCGGGTCGGCCAATGCGAGAGCGTTGCGGAAGTGGACGCGCAGGGCGCCGAGCACCTTGTGCGCCATGTCGGGCTGGTCGGCGGCCAGCAAAATCAGGTCGCCGGTGTGGGCGTCCAGGCGTTCTTGCAGGGCGGCGCGTTCCATCTCGCTGACGAATTTGCCCACCGAGCCTTTGACGCTGCCATCGCTGCGCAGGGCCAGCGTGGCCAGCCCTTTGGCGCCCTGTTCTTGCGCCAGGGCGGTCAGCGCGTCGAGCTGGCGGCGGGTGTAGTCGCCGCAGCCCGGGGCGACGATGGCCTTGATCACGCCGCCGCTCTCCAGCGCGCCGCGGAAGACGCGGAATTCGCTTTCGGCAAAGATGTCGCTGACATCTTGCAGTTCCATGCCAAAGCGCAGATCGGGCTTGTCGGTGCCGAAGCGCTGCATGGCTTCGGCGTAGGTCAGGCGCGGCCAGGGTTCGGCCAGCAGGCGCTTGTGCGGCGCGAGGGTCTTCACCATCTTGGTAAACATGGCCTCCACCAGGTCGAGCACGTCGTCGCGCTCGACGAAGGACATTTCCAGGTCGAGCTGCGTAAATTCGGGCTGGCGGTCGCCGCGCAGGTCTTCATCGCGGAAGCAGCGGGCGATCTGGAAGTAGCGTTCCACGCCGGCCACCATCAGCAGCTGCTTGAGCTGCTGGGGGGATTGCGGCAGGGCGTAAAACTCGCCCGGGTGCAATCGCGAGGGCACCAGGTAGTCGCGCGCGCCTTCCGGGGTGGTTTTGAAGAGCATGGGGGTTTCCACTTCGATGAAGCCTTGCCGGTCGAGGTAATCGCGGATGAACTTGACCACCTTGTGCCGCAGCACCAGGTTGCGGGTCATGCGGCGGCGGCGCAGGTCGAGGTAGCGGTATTTCAGGCGGATATTTTCATCCACGGCTTCATCGTCGCGGCTGACCACGAAGGGGGCCGGTTTGGAGGGGTTGAGCACGGTCAGTTTTTGGGCGATGACCTCGATCTCGCCGGTGTCCATCTCGGGGTTCACCATCCCCTGCGGGCGGCGCTGCACCCGTCCCTCAACCTGGACGACCCATTCCATGCGCACCGGCTCAAGCGCGGCCAGCACGTCCGCGGGCAGGTCGGGGTTGAAGACGACCTGCACGATGCCGGAGCGGTCGCGCAGGTTGAGGAAGGTGACGCCGCCGTGATCGCGGCGGCGGTGCACCCAGCCGGCCAGGGTCACGGTTTGTCCTGCGTGGGCGGCGCGCAGTTCGCCGCATTGGTGGGTTTTGTACATCGGGTGGAAGCCTCCTGCTCACAAAACAAATCGCCCGCCGCGGTTGCGTTGGGCGATTCTCATATCGGGGTGCTGTATCTATGCACAAACCAACCGCCCAACGCGCCGGATGCGGCGGGGATTGGCGGGATTATCCTTCTTAAACCAAGGTTCTGGCGTGTGCATGGGGCTATTATAGCAGATAAATCGGCTGCGGGATACGGTATAATTAGCAGGCTACTGATGAAAAGAACAGCGAGGCGCGTTATGGTGACACCATTGAATCTGGACTATTGGCTTGCGCTGGACCTTGCGGACAGCGACCTGGAATTTTTGCAAATGCGGCTTTTCGAAGCCGAAATTCCGATGACAACGGAAGAATTGGCGCGCTTGTGGGCGGAAAAGCGCCTGCAAGACTGGCGCGAATCTTTATTGCAAGAACAGCGCGGCGAGGCGGAGGTCTACAAACCGGAAAAAACTTTTTCTGTCGGCGACCGCCTGGCCTTCCCGGCCCTCGACTGGCAAAAGGGCGAGGTGGTCAACGTGCGCCCGGGGCGCAACCCCGACCTGGAGCCTTTTACGGTGATTGAGGTGCAAATGGAAGACGGGCGGCGGCGGCAGTTTGCTGCCTCCCTGGCCGATCATGCACTCAACCGGGCTTCTGCACTGGGGGCTGAGATCGCCGGTGTGGACGTGGAGTCTGTGCTGGAGCAGCACGGCGAGGTGATCGTCCGCCGCCTGGAAGAGGCGCTGAAAGCCGAGCCAAGCCTGGTGCGCATCGCCGGACGCTGGTTCCCCGAGGCCCTGCTGGTGGACATCAACATCGGCCATTTGAACCTGGCCGAAGCCATCCTGGACATGGCGGGCGGCGAGCCGCTGCCCACCTCCCGCCTGCTGGAAGACCTGGATCTGAGCGGCGACAACGAGCGCCTGATTGAATTTTCGCTTAACTATGCCTTGCAAGAAGATCCACGCTTCGATGAGGTCGGCCCGGCGGGGCAGGTGCTGTGGTGCTTGCAGCGGCTGGAGCCGCCCGAAGTGCAAGAGACGCCGCTCTTCTTGCGCTATGAACCGCTGGGCCTGGCGGGAGAAGAAGACCTGCCGCCGGAAATGCACGCCCTGGAAGCCATGGTGGACGACGAACTCTGCGAAGGACCGCCCGATCACCAGCCGGAAAAAGAAGTAACCATCAGCCTTTCCTACCCCCACTGGCGCGCGGGCACCCTGCCGATCTCCTATCGCTTGCGGCATTTTTTCCCCACGGCTTACGAGTCGCCGCGCATCCGCTTTACCCTGGTGGATGCCCGCAGCGGCGAGCGGATGCCGGCCTGGGTGGTGCGCGAGCGCGGCTACGTCTTCGGGCTGAAGGACTGGTATGAAAAGCATGAACTGATTCCCGGCAGCCTGGTGACGGTGCGGCCGGGCAAAGCGCCGGGCGAAGTGCGCATCGAGGTCAAGCGGCCCAAGAAATCCAAAGAATGGATCAAAACGGTGATGGTGGGCGTAGATGGCGGCATCGTCCTCGGGTTGCTGCGCCAGATCGTGCAGGCCAGCTTCGATGAACGCATGTCTATCTTCATCTCGGACGTGGACGGAGTGGACCGGCTCTGGCAAGACAGCGCGCGCGGTCAGCGCGGTTTGGCGGCGCTGGTGTTGCACCTCATGCGCCAGTTGACCAAACTGTACCCGCACGGGAACATCCACGCCCAGGAATTGTACGCCGTGCTCAATGTTGTTCGCCGCCTCTCCCCGCGCGACGTGCTGGCCTTGCTGGTCACCCACCCCAAAGTGCAATACGTGGGCGATTTGTACTTCCGCCTGGCAACCGAAGTGCTCGAAGAGGAGAGTTTGTAATGAAACGCAGTTTGCTCAAACCTGGCCTGGATACGCCCTTTCACATTGATTTCGACTGGTGGCAGGCGGATGACCGCAGCTGGCGGGTGTATTTGCGCAGTTTGCTCTGCGAAGAGCACAAGGAAACCTTCTCCGCCCAGGAAGAGGACCTGCGGATGGATGTGATCGACCCCATTACGGCGGAGGTGCGCACTGTGGACGGCTTGCAGCACCTGTTGATGACGCATTGCGCCCGACAGCCGGATTTCGTCACCGCCCGCACCACGCTGGTGGAGTCCATCTTCCGCATTTTCCTGGCCAATGGCAACCAACCGATGACAGCCAACGAATTGGCGCATCGGTTGGGGCGGCCTGCCCATACCATTCTCAAGACCATTTCCGGCCCGCGCGTGTATCGCGGCATTCGGCCGGTGATGTAACCCTGCCTGCCCCCGTAGCTCAATCGGACAGAGCACCGGACTTCTAATCCGATGGTTGTGGGTTCGAGTCCCGCCGGGGGCGCTGTAGCAAGAAGTTTTTTATCAAGGAGAGAGAGCTGTGACGGTAGAACGCTTTGGTTTACTGAAATTTGGCGGTAACGACGTGACGATCATCGGCGCCGATGTGGAGCCCGGCCAGACCGCGCCGGACTTCGTGGTGCAAACCCAGGATTGGCGCGAAATGCAGGCCCTGGCGGAGACGAAGGGCAAAGTGCGCATTCTGGCGGCGGTTCCCTCGCTGGATACGCCGGTCTGCGACCGGGAGACGCGCCGCTTCAACCAGGAAGCGGCGGAACTGGGCGAGGATATCGCCATCCTGGTCATCAGCATGGACCTGCCTTTTGCACAAAAACGCTGGTGCGGAGCGGCGGGCATCGATCAGGTGCTGGTGCTTTCCGATCACCTGTACGCCGATTTTGGCCGCAAATACGGCTGTCTGATCAAGGAAGTGCGCGTGCTGCGCCGGGCGGTGTTCGTCGTCGATCGGCAAGACAAGATCGTCTATGCCGATTACATGCCCGCCCTGGGCGACGAGCCGGATTACGAGGCCGTGCTGGCCGCCGCCGAGGCCGCTTTGCAGAACCATTGAGGGCCGCGCAAGTTGGCCCACCAGCGGCTTGCTGGTTGAGCAGCCCCGCAGGGGCGTAGCACAACCCGGGCAGCGATACGGCCTTTCGCCAGCGCAATGCCTGCTCAACCAGCGTTTTGGCTGTCTTCCGGTCGCCACAGTCTTAAACCGCCTGGATGAACATCAATAACCGTAAATAGGAGGCCGCATGTCCCCGATCATTCGGATCTCGGAACGCTTGTCCACGCCGGGGTTACCATCGCGCATGGTGGTGGTGCGGGGTGTGCACCGTCACCCGGGGGGATATGCCTGGTCGCCACCCACCGATTTTTACGAAATCGGCGAAGACTTCATCGTTCGTGTGGAGATCGCCGGCATGAAATTGGACGATTTCAAAATCAGCCTGGAAGACCGTTACCTGATCATCAGCGGCCAGCGGGCCGACCTGCCCCAGCCGCGCGCCTATCACCAGATGGAAATCCGTTACGGAACCTTTCGCACGGTGGTGGCGCTGCCTGCGCCGGTGGACGTTTCTCGCGCGCAGGCGGTGTATGAAGACGGTTTCCTGACCATTCAGCTGCCCAAGGCAGCGCCCAATCCTGTCAAGGTGGAAGTGAAGGAAGTGTGACAGCAAAGATGCCTGCAACCCGTTGGCAAGCCTCATGGATGGATGTTCTGGAGTGGGCTGCAAGAGAAGATGCCTTGCAGTTTTTGTTGCCGTCGTTGGTGAGTGAATTCCAGCAGCAGCCGGACGGCGCGGGAGCGCCGTCTGATGTTGAGGGCGGGCAAAATGCCGCCGACGAGCCGGAGTACCCGCAAGAAGTGCCTATCTTGCCGCTGCGCGGGGTGGTGGTGTATCCCCACGTTGCCGTCCCGCTGACTATCGGCCAACCGCGTTCTATCCGCCTGATGGATGACGTTGTGGCTGGCAATCGGCTGGTGGGGCTGGTCGCCGCCCGCGACCCGGAGAAAGAAACGCCCGGGCCGGAAGACCTGTATTCCGTAGGGACGATCGCCGCGGTACACCGCTTGCTGCGCTCACCAGATGGCACCATGCGGATCCTGGTGCAGGGGCTGGCGCGCTTCCGCCTGGACGGGTTCACGGCAGAAGAGCCTTATCTCAAGGCGCGCATTCAGCTAGCCCCCGAGACGGTTGAATCCGGGTTGGAGATAGAAGCCCTCAAGCGCAACGTCCTGGCGCAGTTTGAACACATCGCCGATCTGATTCCCTCCTTTCCGAAGGAACTGCTGGCCTCGATCAGCGGCCTGGAAGAACCGCTGGATGTGGCCTATACCATCGCCAACTTCCAGCGCATGGAGCTGGAAACCGCTCAGGAGATCCTGGCGCTGGATTCGGCCACCGAAAAATTGCGCCGCCTGTTGACCGTCCTGCTGCGTGAAAGCCAGATGATTGAACTCGGGCAGAAGATCCAAAACGAAGCCCGTGAAGAAATGGAAAAGGTGCAGCGCGAATACTTCCTGCGCGAACAACTGAAAGCCATTCGGCGAGAACTGGGCGAAAAGGACGAGCAGGCTGCGGAAGTAGAAAAATTCCGCGAAAAGATAGAAACTGCCGGCATGTCCGAGGAAGCCTACCGCCAGGCGATGGAAGAGCTGGATCGCATGGCCAGTCTGCCGGTGGCTTCGGCGGAATATGGCGTGATTCGCACCTACCTGGACTGGCTGACCTCTATTCCCTGGCAGGCGTTGACGGCAGACAACCTGGACCTGGAACACGCCCGCCGCGTGCTGGAAGAAGACCACTACGGCCTGGAAGACGTCAAAGAGCGCATTCTGGAGTTCCTGGCGGTGCGCAAGCTGCGCCTGGAGCGCGGTTTTGTCGGCAGCCAGCCGGATCAAAACCTGATCCGCCGCGAGCGCGAGGGCGTCATTTTGTGTTTCGTCGGCCCGCCGGGCGTGGGCAAGACCTCGCTCGGGCGGTCGATCGCCCGTGCGATGGAGCGGAAGTTCATCCGCATGTCGTTGGGCGGCCTGCATGACGAAGCCGAGATCCGCGGTCACCGGCGCACCTACATCGGCGCCATGCCCGGCCGGATCATGCAGTCGCTGCGGCGCATTGGCACGCGCAATCCGGTTTTCATGCTCGATGAGATCGACAAACTGGGGATGGATTTCCGCGGCGACCCGGCCTCTGCCTTGCTGGAAGTGCTCGACCCCGAACAAAACGCGGAATTTCGTGACAATTACCTGGATGTGGCCTTCGACCTATCGCAGGTGATGTTCATTGCTACGGCCAACTCGCTGAGCAGCATCCCGGGCCCTCTGCGCGACCGCATGGAAATCATCCATCTTTCCGGCTACACGGAAAACGAGAAAGTAGAGAT
>WGAD01000374.1 GCA_015489255.1 Anaerolineales bacterium
TCGCTCTTTGCATCCGGTTCTCCTTTCAGCGGTAGCGGCGGCTTTGCCAGGCGATGCCCAGGCCCCAGAAGCCGATCAGCGCCGGGAAGACCCACACCAGCGAAAACCGCGGCAGGCCGGCGTTTTCCAGAAAACTCAGGGCGAAGGTCAGCATCCCGACCGCGCCGGCGGCAAAGGCCACCGCCAGCAGGTGGATGCGCTGCTGCAATTCGTCGGCGTCGGCCAGGTAGCGCAGGTAGGCCCGCAGGGCGAAGACCATCGGCAGCACGGGCAGCAGGGACACTGCTGCGCGCAGGGCCAGCCCCTCGAGGCGCGGCAGGCTTTGAGCGGCCAGCAGCACCGCCAGGGCATAGGCCGCCATGGAGAGGGAAAATTCCTTCAGGTAACGGGTTTCGTTTGGGGACATGTTGTGCCTCCTTGTGTAAAGCAATCTTGACATATTTTAGCGGGTGGTCGGCGTTTTGTCAAGGGTGCTTTACATGTGGCGGCGGGGAAGGCTGCGGTGCGCTTCAATCAATACCGCCAACCGGCGTGCCCCAGCGGGGCGCGGTTGAGTTCATCGCGGCGGGTGCGCCAGTCGGGCAAGAAGCGATCCATGAGTTTTTGGAAACGTTCGTTGTGGCGACGCTCCAGCAGGTGCACCATCTCGTGGACGAGAACGTATTCCAGGCATTGCGGGGATTTTTTCATCAATTCCAGGTTAAGCCAGATGCGGCGGGCCTCGATGTTGCAACTGCCCCACAGGGTTTTCATCTTCTTGATGCGCACTTCATGGACCTGCACGCCGATGACTGGCTGCCATTTTTCCAGCAAGGGCGGGATGCGCTCGCGCAATTGGGCACGGTACCAGCGCTCCAGGATGCGCTCGCGGGCGGCGCGATCGGCGTTGGGTGGAACGGACAGTTCAATGTGGGTGTTGCCGCGCAGTCGCACCGCCGGACGTCCGGGGCGGATGATCACGTCCAGGCGGTAACGGCGTCCGGCGAAGTAGTGGCTCTCGCCGCTGACCATTTCGCGCCGGGACTGGCGTTCCTGCTCGGCGAAGCGCCGCTGCTGACGGCGGATCCAGCCCAGGCGGGAGATCACGACCAGGCGGATGACCTCGTCATCCAGATGGCGCGGAGCGGAGACGCGCACACGCCCATCCGGCGGGTAGACCCCCAGGTGCAGGTTCTTGATGTTCTTGCGGATGACCGTGATTTCCAGGTCTTGCACGATCAGCAGGCTGCGCTCAGTACTCACGCTGGTTCCTCACGATGTTCAGAATCCGGCCAATGGTTGTCTCGTCCACGCCGTAGGGTTGTAATTGTTCACGGAGGGCGCGGCGCACCAGGCGTTCCTTGAAGCGGTTCTCCCGCCAGCCATCTTGCCGCACCTGTCGGATGGCGGCGTCCAAGTCGTGGGCAAGGGCGGCGCGCGTTTTGGTTGGCGTCATGTTTCCATAGGGCGATGGTGTTTCCCGCGTCTGCCGCGGCAGGACGTCTTCCAGGTTGTCGTACAGGGCGCGCAGGGCAGGGGTGTCTATTTCGGGCGGGTAATCGCCGCTTTGTTCCGGCTGTTTGACCTTTTGCGCCAGTGCTTCGATGCGCTTCAGGTAGTCTTTGTATTCCAGCGCTTGGCGGCGGCGTTCCTCAATCAAGGCGTCCAGCAATCTGGACATTTTCTCGTAGTAAGCCGGGTTGACCGCCATCTCGTTGACGATCAGGCGGCGGATGTTGTTCTCGATGGTCTCGGCCATGGCTTCGGGGCTGGCGCGCAGGCCGGCGGGCAGCAGGTCCAGGGCTGCGGAGCCGCGCTCGACGATCAATTCGACCAGCGGGATTTCATCAAAGGCGGCCAGGGTTTCGCTTTCTTCGGCGCGGATGTAGGTGTCCAGCAGGTGGCGCATGGCCGGTTCGAACATTTTCATGCTCACGTAGTCGCCGCTGGCCAGGCGGACTTCTTCGCGCACGGCTTCGTAGTGGCGCACTTCGTCGCGCACCTGGCGGATTTCCTCGGCGCTGTACCCGGCTGCGGGCATTTCGTTGGCGATGGCGGCGTAGGCCCGTAGAAGGGAGCCGACCAGTTTGTAGAGCTGCACGCGCTTTTGCTCGTTGGCCTTGAGTTGCCCGGCGTTTCCGCTCTCTTCGGCGCAGAAGTAGCGCAGGTAGGCGGGGGTGTCTTTGGGCGGTTCGACCGGTTCGCAGAGCGCTTTGACTGCTTCGCGCAGTTCTTCCAGCCGCTCGCGGCCCTTTTGCAGGCGGTCTTTGAGCAGGCCGTCCACGTCTTCGCGGTCGTAGCCGTCGAAGGCCTCGCCGGTGTAGTCTTTGATGGACTGCGCCAGCGACTTGAACAGGTCGCGGTAGTCAATGATGTAGCCGTATTCCTTGTCTTCGGTGTGCAGGCGGTTGACGCGGCAGATGGCCTGGAACAAGCCGTGGTCGCGCATCGGCTTGTCGATGTACAGGTAGGTGGCCGGGGGCGCGTCGAAGCCGGTGAGCAGTTTGTCCACCACGATGAGCAGTTTCATCTGCCCCGGCTGGTTGATGAAGCGTTCCTTGACCTCCTGCTCGAATT
This sequence comes from Anaerolineales bacterium, assembly GCA_015489255.1. Classification (GTDB taxonomy): domain Bacteria; phylum Chloroflexota; class Anaerolineae; order Anaerolineales; family Villigracilaceae; genus S143-42. The sequence goes on from WGAD01000374.1 coordinate 2,557, forward strand.
GCTCGACCTTGTGCATGGCCGTGTCTTCCGGCTCGTTGAAGTGTTCGGCTAACATGCGGCGGTAGATTTCGTATTGCCGCAGGCGTTCGGTCAGCCCCTCGCCGCTCTCCTCACCTTTGATGTCTTGCGGCGTGGGGCGGTAGGAGGTGACGATGGCGCATTTGCCCTTCAGCGGGGTGGCCTGGAACATCTCGTAAACGCGGCAGGCGTTGTAGATGCTGTCGGTCACCAGCAGGGCGTTGCCGTGGCCGTCCATCAGGCGGGGGCGGGTTTCCATATCCAGCAGGATGTCGGCCACGATTTTGCGCAGGCGGTCTTGCGCGCTGAGCACTTGTTTCATCGTCCCCCAGCGACGTTTGACCAGGGCTTGGGCGTAATCGGTCAGGTTGTGGGTTTTGGCTTCGAACCACTGATCCACCTTGTCTTCGGAGGTCAGTGCCTGGTCAATGTCGCGGGCCTCGTATTGCAGGTCGAGCACCACGCCGTCCTGGACGGCTTCGTCGTATTTGTAGGTGTGGATGTAGGGGCCGAAGACCTCGATGCTGGTGGCCTTGTCCTTTTTGAGCAGCGGCGTACCCGTGAAGCCGATGAAGGTGGCATGGGGCAGCAAGGTTTTCATGGCGCGGTGCAGTTTGCCCGATTGGGTGCGGTGACACTCGTCCACAAAGACGAAGATTTCCCCGGCTGGCTGAAAATCGTGCGGCAGGCTCTTGCGGATTTCTGCGACGTAGGTCTCGATGTCCCGGTCGCTCAGGTCTTCTCCGCGGCCAAATTTGTGGATCAGCGAGCAGACCAGCCATTCTTTGGGATCTTGCAGC
>WGAD01000375.1 GCA_015489255.1 Anaerolineales bacterium
CCCGGACTGGGTGGCCGCCGACCTGCTGGCGCAAGCCGAACACGACCCGCTGGCCGCGGCCATCCTGCTCACCCCCAGCCGCAGGTTGGCGACCGCCGTTCAGGAGGCCGTCGCCCGCCAGGCCGCCTCGCTTTCGCGGCGCGAGATCATCGCCCAGTCGTTGGCGCGCAACGGCGGCGTCGTCCTCACGCCCGACCTGGAAACCGCCGCCGCCCTGGCCGATGAATACGCCGCCGAGCACCTCTGCCTGGCGGTAGAAGCGCCCCGCGACCTGATGAACCGCATCCGCAACGCCGGCGGCTTCTTCCTCGGCGATCACTCCTTTGAAGTCTTGGGAGATTACGTCGCCGGCCCCAGCCATGTGATGCCCACCGGCGGCACCGCGCGCTTCGCTTCGCCGCTCAACCTGCTCGACTTCGTCAAAATCAGCAGCCTGATCGCCCTGGACGCCGCAACCGCGCGGGTCCTCAGCCCGCTGGCGGCCCGCATCGCCCGCGCCGAAACGCTCACCGCCCACGCCGCCGCCGCCGATTTTCGCAGCCCGCCAGACGAGGAGGCCGCATGAAGCTGCCCGCCGTCCGTCCAGAAGTGGCCGCGCTGCCGGCCTATCAGCCAGTGCAGCCCCTACACGTCCGCGCTCGCCAGTTGGGGCTCAGGCCCGCCGATCTGGTCAAACTGGACGCCAACGAAAACCCCTACGGCCCGCTGCCCGCCGTCCGTCAGGCGCTGGCAGGCCTCGAGGGGCTGCACATCTATCCCGATCCGGCCCGCCGCCGCCTGCGCGCCGCCCTGGCCGCCTGGCTGGACGTGCCAGCGGAGCGCATCCTGGCCGGCGCCGGCGCCGACGAATTGATCGACCTGACCCTGCGCCTGCTACTGCCCCCCGGCGAAGCCGCCCTCACCTGCCCGCCGACCTTCAGCATGTACGCCTTCGGCGCCCGGCTGAACGGTGGGCGCGTGGTAGCCGTCCCCCGCCGCGCAGATTTTTCCCTCGACCTGGACGGCATTCGCCGTGCCGTGGCGCGGGAAAAACCACGCCTCCTCTTTCTGGCCTCGCCCAACAACCCGGACGGCGGATTGCTCTCGCAAGCCGAGCTGGACGCCCTCCTCGACCTGCCCCTCTATCTCGTGCTGGACGAGGCCTACGTTGAATTCGCTCCCGCCGGCAGCAGCCGCGCCCGCCAGGTATTGCAGCGCCCCAACCTGATCGTCCTGCGCACCTTCAGCAAATGGGGCGGTCTGGCCGGGCTGCGCGTGGGCTACGGCCTCTTTCCCTCCGCCCTCATGCCCCACCTGTGGAAGCTGAAGCCGCCCTACAACCTCAACGCCGCCGCCGAAACCGCCGCCCTGGTCACCTTGCAGCGCCTGGACGAACAACGCCGCCGGACGGAGGCCATCCTGGCCGAGCGCGAGCGACTCTCCGCCGCCCTGCGCGCCTTTCCCTGGCTCCACCCCCTCCCCAGCCAGGCCAATTTCATCCTCTGTCGGGTCAGCGGACGCCGGGCCGCCGACCTGTACCGCCAGCTGATGGCCCGCGGCATCCTCATTCGCTACTTCAACAAACCCGGCCTGCGCGACGCCATCCGCATCAGCGTGGGGCGGCCAGAAGATACCGACCGCCTGCTGCAAGCCCTGGAAGACATCGCCCGCCAGCCCGCCCCCCGGCAAGGAGAACGCCCATGAGAACCGCCGTCATCCACCGCCAGACCAGAGAGACCGATATCCGCCTGCAGCTCAACCTCGACGGGCGCGGGCAGGCCGAGGTGCAAACCGGACTGGGTTTCCTCGATCACATGCTCCATCAACTGGCCGCTCACGGGTTGTTCGATCTCTCCCTTTCAGCCCGCGGCGACCTGCACATCGACGAACACCACACCGTCGAAGATTGCGCGCTGGCTTTGGGCGCCGCCTTCGACCAGGCGCTCGGCGATCGGCGCGGCATCGCCCGCATGGGGTCGGCCTATGCCCCGCTAGACGAAACCCTGGCCCTGGCCGTCGTCGATTTCTCCGGTCGCCCGTACACCGTCGTCCAGGCCACCTGGCACACGCCCGCCGTCGGCGGCATTGCCACCACGCTCTTCCCGCACTTCTTCCGCTCCTTCGCCGTCACCGCGCGCGCCACCCTGCACCTGCAAGTGCTCTACGGAGAAGACGACCACCACCAGGCGGAGGCCCTCTTCAAGGCCTGGGCGCGCGCGCTGTCTGCCGCCACCCGTCCCGATCCACGTCGCGGCGACGTCGTCCCCAGTACTAAAGGAGTGCTGTAAATGATCCTGCTCGTCGATTACGGCATCGGCAACCTGCGTTCCGTCGCCAAAGCCCTGCAAGCCGTGGGCGCCACCGTTCGCATCAGCGACCAGCCCGCCGACCTGGAAGCCGCGGAGAAGATCGTCCTGCCAGGCGTAGGCGCATTCGGCGACGGCATGAACGGCCTGCGCGCCCGCGGGCTGATCACCCCCCTCCGCACCGCCTGGCAGGCGGGCAAACCTTTGCTTGGCATCTGCCTCGGGATGCAGTTATTGTTTGCCTCCAGCGAAGAATCCCCCGACGTCTCCGGGCTGGGCTGGCTGCCCGGGCGGGTGCGCCGTTTTCCGCTCGGGCAGCGCGCCCCCGATGGGCAACGGCTCAAAGTCCACACACCGGTTGGAACCGCCTCTGGCCGCAGCAGACCTCCCCATTGTTAGACGGCCTCGAAGCAGGCGCCTACGCTTACTTCAACCACGGTTACTACTGTCAGCCCGCAGAAACCGCCGCTTGCCTGGCAGCCACCGACTACGGCTTGCGCTTCGCCGCCGTCGTCGGGCACGGCAATTTGTACGGCGTTCAATTCCACCCGGAAAAAAGTCAACGGGTGGGGCTGCGAATTCTGAAAAACTTCCTGGAGAAATGCCCATGACTTCTTTCATCCTCTATCCAGCCATCGACCTGCGTCAGGGGCGCGTGGTGCGACTGCGGCAAGGCGACCCCAGACGAGAGACGGTGTACAGCGACGATCCGCAGGAGACCGCCCGCCGCTGGCGCGCCGCAGGCGCGGATTGGCTGCACGTGGTCAATCTGGACGGCGCTTTCGGCCTGGACGCCGCCCCCAACCTGGAGGCCCTGCGCCGCATCCTGGCCCTCGGCGGCGCGGTACAATTCGGCGGCGGCGTTCAAACCCTGGCCGACATCGAGCGCCTGCTCGCCATGGGCGTGACCCGTGTGGTGCTGGGCACCGCCGCCGTAGAAAACCCCGATCTGGTGCGGCAGGCCCTGCAACGCTTCGGCCCGCAGGCCGTTGCCGTGGCCCTGGACGCCCGCGATGGCCGCATCCGCACCCACGGCTGGCAGCAAGAAAGCGATCTCTCGCCGCAGGTCCTGGGCAAAGCGCTGGCCTGTGCCGGCCTGAAGACGGTCCTCTTTACCGACATCGCCCGCGACGGCCTCGGCAACGGCATCAACGTGGAGGCCAGCCAGGCGCTGGCCCGCGCCAGCGGCCTGAAGGTGATCGCCTCCGGCGGGGCAGCCTCGCTGGACGACGTCCGCCGCGTGCGGGCCGCCGGGCTCAGCGGGTTGGTGATCGGGCGCGCCCTTTACGAGGGGCGATTCACCCTGCAAGAGGCCTTAACATGTTAGCCAAACGCATCATCCCCTGCCTGGACGTGAAAGATGGCCGCGTGGTCAAAGGGGTGCACTTCGTCGGCCTGCGCGACGCCGGCGACCCGCTGGAACAGGCCCGCCTCTACGATCGGCAAGGCGCGGATGAACTCGTCTTCCTGGACATTTCCGCCACCCCCGAAGGCCGGGCCACCACCGCCGACCTGGTGCGCCGCGTGGCCGATCAGGTCTTCCTGCCGCTGACCGTTGGCGGCGGCATCCGCTCGCTGAACGACATGCGCCGCCTGCTGCTGGCCGGCGCCGACAAGATCAGCCTCAATTCCGCCGCCGTGCGCCAGCCAGAGCTGCTTACCCTCGGCGCGCAACGGTTCGGCAGCCAGTGCATCGTCCTCGCGCTAGACGCCCGCCGCCGCCCCAACGGCTGGGAAGTGGTCATCGATGGCGGGCGCACGCCCACCGGGCTGGACGCCCTCGCCTGGGCGCGCGAGGCCGTCGCGCGGGGGGCCGGTGAGATCCTGCTGACCAGCATGGACGCCGACGGCACCCTCGACGGGTACGATGTGGAACTGACCTGCGCCGTCGCCGCCGCCGTGGAGGTGCCGGTCATCGCCAGCGGCGGCGCCGGTCGCCCGGAACACTTCGCCGAAGTTCTGGCCTGCGCCGATGCCGCCCTGGCCGCCTCCCTCTTCCACGACGGGAAGCTCACCGTCCCTCAGCTGAAGGACTACCTCCACCAGCGTGGCCTGCCCGTCCGCCGCCCCGGCGGCGCCTGACCGCCCCCTCCGGAGCCGCCTTATGGAACTCAAATACGACGCCAACGGCCTCATCCCCGCCGTCGTGCAAGACGCCGACAGCGGGCAGGTGCTCATGGTCGCCTGGATGAACGCCGAATCCCTCCGCCTGACTCGCGCCACCCGCCTGGCGCATTTCTGGAGCCGCAGCCGCCGCACGCTCTGGCTCAAAGGAGCGACCTCCGGCAACTATCTGCACGTCCAGCGCATTCTGGTCGATTGCGATGCCGATACACTGCTCCTGCTCGTTTACCCCCAGGGGCCTGCCTGTCACACCGGCGCGGTTTCCTGTTTCTTTCGTTCTTTGGAGTCTGATGATGAACCTTCACGACCTGTTTTCCATTATCACCAGCCGCCGCCAGGCTGATCCAGCGCACTCATACACCGCCCGTCTCCTGGCGCAAGGGGAAGATGAAATCCTCAAAAAAATCGGCGAAGAAGCCGTGGAAGTCATCCTGGCGGCCAAAAGCCAGGGCGACCAGCGATTGATTGAAGAAAGCGCAGATCTGCTCTATCATCTGCTGGTGCTGCTGTCCGCCCGCGGCCTGAACCTGAACGTCATCGAAGACGAATTGGGCCGCCGTCACCGCCCGCAGCCATGACAGAGATCCTGCTCTTCGACATGGACGGGGTGCTGCTGCACCCTCACGGCTATCACCGCGCCCTGCAGGAGGTGGTAGCGCGCATCGGCTCACTTCTTGGCTACACGAAAACTAACCTGACCGCCGAGGCCATCGCCGCCTTCGAAGCCGCCGGCGCAACCAGCGAATGGGATTCCGCCGCCATTTGTGCGGCCCTCCTGCTGGA
>WGAD01000376.1 GCA_015489255.1 Anaerolineales bacterium
CCTCCACCCCCTCCCCCACGGCCACGGCCATCTCGGCGCTCGCCCCTCCGGTTTCCACCGCCGAACAAGCCCTCTTCTACGGCGATTACGACCGCGCTCACCGTCTTTTTCGGCAAGCCTACCAGCAAGCGCAAACCGAAAACGAAAAAGCCGACGCCCTCTTTGGCAGCGGGCGCGCACTGCACGAAGACGGGCAAACCCTGGCCGCCCTGCAAATCTTGCGCCAGCTGACGGCAGAACACCCCCAAAGCCCAGCCACTGCTCGCGCCTGGTTCCTGTTGGGAGAAATTTACTACGACCTGGGCCGCTACCAGGAAAGCACCCAGGCCTACGGTCAATCGTTGGCTTTGCAAAACGGCGTCATCGACGATTATGTGCTGGAACGGCAAGGCGATGCCTTTATCGCCCTCGGCCAATATCTGAACGCGCTCGATGCCTACCGTTCCGCCCAACAATTCCCCGCCCCCGGCGACCGCACGCCGCTGGAAATCAAAATCGCCCAGACGCACGCCCTTCTGGGAGAATACGCCACCGCCCTGGCCCTGTACCAAGACATCTACAACCGCAGCGGCAACAACCTGATCCGGGCGCGCACCAATTATTACCAGGGTGAAATCTACCACCTCCTGAATGAACCCGAAAACGCCTACGCCCGCTGGCAGGAAAACATCGCCAATTACCCGCAAGCCTACGAGACCTATCTCTCGCTGGTCGCCCTGCTGGAAGCCGGGCAACCGGTGGACAACCTGCAACGCGGCCTGATCGACTATTACGCCGGACAATACGGCGTGGCCCTGTCCGCCATCGACCAACACATCGCCACCGCCGCCGAACCCGCTCCGGAGGCCTTTTACTACCGTGGGTTGACCTTGCAAGCCCTGGGGAAGCCCGAAGAGGCCATCCTGGCCTGGGAAACGTATCTGGCGCGCTTTCCGGAGCATCGCTTCTGGGTGGATGCCTGGGAAGACATTGCCTACACGCAGTGGGCATACCTCGGTCGCCCCGATCTGGCTGCGCAAACCCTGCTGCGCTTTACCACCCAGGCCCCTGCCCACCCCCAAGCGCCCGATTTGCTCTTCCAGGCCGCGCGCATGTATGAGCGCAGCGATCAACTGGAGGAGGCCGCCCAAACCTGGGAGAAACTGGCTGCCACCTATCCCGCCAGCGCCCAAAGCAGCGAAAGCCTCTTCCAGGCCGGGCTGATCTACTACCGCTTGGAGAACTTTGCCCAGGCGCGCGATGCCTTCGAACGCGCCCTCCTGCTGGGCGGAACGCACAGCCAGCAAGCCCGCGCCCATTTGTGGATCGGTAAAACCTACCGCCAGCAAGGCAAGGAAGAACAGGCGCGCGCCATATGGCTGCAAGGCGCCAGCCTGGACCCCACCGGGTATTACAGCGAACGTATGCGCGACCTGCTTCTCGAGCGCCCTCCTTTCAGCGCGCCCCAAACCATCCTGCCCGCAGCAGACCTGGACGCCGCTCGCCGCGAGGCCGAAGCATGGCTGCGCCTGACCTTCGACCTGCCAGCCGATACCGACCTCTCCTCTCCCGGCCCGCTGGCCGCCGATCTGCGCCTGCACCGGGGGTTGGCCTTCTGGCAATTGGGGTTGTATGAACGGGCGCGCAGCGAGTTCGAGTCGCTGCGCCTGGATGTCGCCAGCGACCCCGCCAACTCCTTCCGCCTGGCCGCCTTCCTCACCGACCTGGGGGCCTACCGCACTGCCATCTTCGCCGCGCGCAACGTGCTCGATCTGGCCGGCATGGACGACGCCACCACGCTGAGCGCCCCCGTATATTTCAATCTGATTCGCTTCGGCCTCTATTACCCGGAACTGGTGCAAGAAGAAGCCGCCCGTTACGATCTTCACCCCCTCTTTTTGTGGAGCGTTATACGGCAAGAAAGCCTGTTCGAAGGTTTTGTGCGCTCCAACGCCGGCGCCCGGGGGCTGATGCAGATCATCCCCTCCACCGGGCAGCAAATTGCCAGCCTGCTCAACTGGCCGCCCAATTACGATGAAACCGATCTCTACCGCCCCCTGGTCAGCATACGCTTTGGCGCTTATTACCTCTCTGCCAATCGCAACCGCCTGGACGGGCATCTCTACGCTGCCCTGGCGGCCTACAACGGCGGCCCGCTCAACGCCGCTGCCTGGTTAGACATCGCCGGCGACGATCCGGATCTCTTCCTCGAAGTCGTCCGCCTGCAAGAAACACGGAATTACATCCGCGGCATCTACGAGGTCTTCAACATCTATCGCCGCTTCTACAGTCCGGCAGAATAAGCGCCCGCCCCAAGCACAAAAAAACCCCGCACCAGGTGAGCGGGGTTTGATGCCTTTGTGAGGCCGGTCAATCCAGGTTTTGGACGATCAAATCGTGGACTTGTTCCTTGGTCATGCCCAGGACGGAGATCAATTTATCGTTGCCTTCGCCGGCCACCACCGACACCCGGGCATCGTCCACGTTCAACACATTGGCGATGAACCGCTCCAACACGGCGTCGAAATCGCCTGCGCTGGCTGCTGCCGTCAGATGGATGCGTATCACGCCATCGCTGTTGACGCCGATGATCTTGTTTTGCCGCGCCCTGGGAGTAACCCGCACCGCCAAAGCGGCGCCGCGCTGTCCGTTATGAAAACGAAATTTTCTTTCCATAATAGCCTGTGCTCCTAAATTGCAAGAAGGAAATTGATAAGAGCCGTTGCCAAAACCTGCACCAAGATGATTAATACCAGAGGGCTGAAATCCAGGCCAGCCACCAAAGGTACTACTCGCCGGATGGGCATCAATAACGGCTCCAGAAACCGATCCAGCGCCTCGCGCAAAGGATGATAGGGAGGGAGAAAAAAGGAAAGCAGGCTGTCCACGATGACGACCAAAATGAACAGCTGCGTCAGAGAATTGATCAATCTTGCCAGCGCAACAAACATGCAGCCTCCTTAATGAGATTTGGGTAAACGCGGCCCAACGATAGCCTGACCGATCCGCACCAGTGTGGCTCCTTCCTCGACCGCCACGGGGTAGTCGCCGCTGGTTCCCATCGAAAGTTCATGCCAATCCGTTGCCGGAAAACGCTGCGCCAACCAATCGCGCAATTGACGTAACAAACGGAAATACCCTCGCGCCGCCTCCGGGTCCGTCATCAGAGGCGGCATGGTCATCAGGCCGCACACCTGCAAGCCCGGGAGCGCTGTCACCACCTCCAGCTCGGGCAACAAGGCTTCCCAAGATGCCCGGTCGTGCGCCAGCCAGCCCGATTTACTGGCCTCGCCACCAATATTGAACTCCAGTAATACTTTTTGCTTGCTGCCCTGCGCTTCGGCCAGCGCCGACAATTTGCGAGCAATTTTCAACCGATCAACGGAGTGCACCAGAGAAAAGTGACCGGCCACCAGCCGGGCCTTGCGGCTTTGGATGTGCCCGATCATATGCCATTCTACCGGATATTGCCCACCAAAAACATTGATTTTCGATAACGCTTCTTCAGGGTAATTTTCTCCCAACAAGCGAACTCCCGCTTCCAAAGCGGCATGAACGACCTCTTGCGGCTGGGCTTTCGTCACAACCACCAGTTGCACTTGCTCCGGACGACGACCGCTGCGCAAGGCATGGCGGGCTATGGTCTCCAGGGCGGTTTCATAACGTTGGCGTATGTTCGTCACCAAGGCATCCATGAACACCCTTCCTCAAGGCAGCGCAATCAGGGCGCCAAAGCGGCCCGTGCGCCCGCCTTCTGCACGATGGGAATACCAGTCTTCTACGTGGCAGGCAGTACACAACCCGGCCACTTCCACTTGCTGCACACCGGCGGCTTGCAGCCAAATGCGGTTCGCTTCCCAAAGGTCAAAGTGGTAGCGTCCACTGCGTTCATTCAATCTTAACACATTCAGGCTGTTTTCGCCAAACGCCAGCCGCACTTGTTTCACCACGTCTGCGCCCACTTCGTAGTGATCGGGGCCGATGGCCGGGCCAATGCCGGCCCACACATCCTGCGGACGGGAGCCAAAGCGGGACTGCATAGCCTGGATCGCCGCCCGCGCCGCTCCCTTCACCGTTCCCTGCCAGCCGGCGTGCACCAGGCCGACGACCCGCCGCTGCGAATCGTACAGCAGGATGGGCGTGCAATCGGCAAAACGCATAAAAAGTGTGACTCCAGGGCGATCAGTCAGCAGCACGTCGGCCTGACGGTAGGGGCTGTCCATCGGGCGTGGCGCCTCGGCGATGGCAACCGCAGCTCCGTGCACCTGCCAGACGTCATGAATGGAGGCCGGATCGCGCCCCACAGCGATGAACGCCCGCTGGCGATTTTCGCGCACCCGCGCCGGGTCGTCGCCCACCGTTCCGCCGACGTTCAACGAGGCCCAGGGCGCGGGGCTTACCCCCCCGTGGCGGGTGAAAACCGCGTGCACCGCACCGGCCTGTTCCAGCGAGGCAAATTGCGCATAACGCACGCCTTCATTTTCGCGCCACAACATGGTCGGCCCTCCCTTCTCTGGCGGCAACGTGCGCAAATTTGCGCACCATAACGTGCCGCAAATCGCGCATGCTGGCTTCCATCACCGGAATGGCAAACCAGGCCGTCGTGAAACCAAAGAGAAATCCTGTCAGCGTGCGCAAAAAAGGCGTGCTCTCACGGTAGGGGAAAATGGCGTTTAATGCCGGTATGCCTATCTGGCTCAAAAGTTGTGAAAAACCATCCAGGCCAATTGGCAGCCAGCCGATCAGCACCCACCAATACACCGGCAAAGGTTTCCACCTTCTGCCCGTCAGCCCAAAGAGCAGGCCAAAAAGCAAGATACTGGCATAAATGGCTACATCGCGCTCGCAAAGCGCCACCTTATACCCCACGGTTTCATTGCCCACAAATTGCCGCGCCGGTATCAACTGGCTTTCGTCCAGCCCGGTTGCTTCGCCAAAGGTCAGCACGCCTTCAACGCCGGCGGCAGCCCGTGGGTAGAAAGCCTGCTGGCCGAACAAAAACCAGGAACGAAAACCCAATTGGTGACACAAGGGGCTGTAGGCCGTGTAGATCACCCGGGCGGGTTGCTGCCAGCCCGCTTTCATCAACGTTGGCGCCAGAAAAGGCAAACCCACATACAGGAAGACCAGCAAATTGATCACGGCCAGATAATGGCGGCTCAACCAGTAAGAAAATCGATCGGCGCCAGAAATGCGCTGACCGCGTTGTACCGCCCGCTGGTAGGTCTCGTCGCCAATCGTTTCCAAGTGCAGCCGTCGGTCGCGGGCCGCGCCCAGGGTTACCCGCAAGGCCTTTTCATCGATCGGCGCCCGCAGTTGATAAGGGCCGACCTCCACCACCGGAATGTGCGGCCCAAACCGTTCTTCCAGCAACGGGTCTCCCGCTACGTTAATTTCCACCAACTGGTGCGGATATTCCAATTGCAACCGTTCCAGGCTGTCCCTGGCTTCATCGCACAGATGACAACCGGGGCGGTGATATAAGGTGACCGTCAACATCGTTCTGCCTCCTTGCAAAGGGATATAAAAACAGGCACGGCGAACCGTGCCTGCGCCCCAGGGCGGGGAGAATCAATAGCCCAGGTTGAACCAGGTGCCATAACGCGCCAGGATGGCAAAAGTGCCCGTCGCCAGCATGATGCCGATGATGATCAACAAGATGCCCATCACCACCTCGGCAATGCGCATCACCCGGCTATAGCGGCGCAAAACCGTCGTCACCCAGCCGATGCCCAGGGCGGCCAACAAGAAGGGGATCGCCAACCCGGCAGAATAGGCCGTCAGCAATTTGGCGCCCAACCCTACCGACCCGCCGTTGATAGCCAGGGTGAGAATGGCGCCCAAGACCGGCCCCACACAAGGAGACCAGCCAGCCGAAAAGAAGACGCCCATCAAAAAAGAAGAGAAAAAGCCATACTTTGGATCGGGCGCCTCTTGCTTGCGCAAGTCATATTCCAGGAACGGGATACGATACCACCCGATCATGTGAATACCGAAGATGACCACGATGATGCCACCGATCACCGCCAGCGCCTCGCGGATGGTGTACATCAGGCTGCCCAGGTAGGCCACAGCCACGCCCAGGGTGACAAAAACCACGCTGAACCCTAGAACAAAGGCCACCCCGTGCAAAAAAGCGCTGCGGGTGCTGCCTTTTTCCATGCCCACGGTGCGCCCCGTCAGGTAGCTGACATAGGCCGGCACCAGGGCGAAAACGCAGGGCGAGAAAAAGGAAAGCACCCCGGCGAGAAACGCTACGCCTATGGTAATTTGTGAAATATCCATACAAAAGCCTCTCTTTCCGCCTGTCTCAGGCGTATCCTTCCGTAACGATTACATGCGTACCGTTGCCGGTCGGCCATTGAGATTGCACGTCCGGATTGTCCAGGCTGACCGCCGGCGTCGTCCAGCGGAAGATCCAGCGGGCATCTTCCGGTGCCACGTTCACGCAGCCGTGAGAGCGCGGGGTGCCAAAATCGTTGTGCCAGAAGGCCGCATGAATGGCGATCCCCGTGCCCGAAAACAGCACCGTCCAAGAAACGGCCGGCGTATCGTAACCAGCGCCGGTCGTCCCGCCCACCATGTGGATGGACAAGGCCTTCCGCCAGGTGATGTGTTCCCCCTGCGGCGTGCTCCACTTGTCCACCGGATTGCCATACGCATCGAAGCGCGCCCCGCTGGAAATGCGGCAGAAGTACACCTCCCGCTGCCCCTCATAGCAAGACAGGGTTTGATACGTCAGGTTTACCACCACCCGCTTTTCTGCCGGGTCCACCTCCGGGTGAATGGGCGCCACGTCTTCCGGCGTCAACGGATGAAACGCGCGCCCCTCCGCCCAGAAGATATCGCCAAACCCGTAACCATGCCCGGGGTCTTCGTTAAAGCGATACCAGATGACCCCGTTTTCTTCTTTGACGGCATCGATCCAGACAATTTGCGAATAATACAACCGCGGCGTCAGGCCATAGTCCAGCAAGTCCCGCGCCCAGGGCGAGCGGGCCGGCGGGTTGGCGAGCACCAGGTCGACATAAGGCACCGTGACCTCGGCCCAAAACCCCGCCTTCCCCGCCGGCATGGAGGATAGCGGCTCATTGGGCAAAAATTGCACCCTTTGCAAATAGGGCGCGTACACATAGCCCTGGTCGGTCTCTACCCAGGTTTGATTGATGTAATTGGGCTTGGAATCGGGCACGGCCAGTACCCGCTTCCAGGTGACGATGGCATCCTCATACAAAGTATCCAGCGTCTGGCTGCTTTCAAAAGGTTCTGCCTTGAGGGGGATTTTGCCGTCCGTGTTGTTGCGCCCCAGCCAAACCCCTTGCGGCCAATCGTTCAGCGGCTGCCAGCGCGTCAGCGGGCGCAACGCCAGCCCGCCCAACCCCAGGGCCGAAAGTTTCAGGAAATCACGGCGTGAAAGTTCGTTCGACATCGCTTCAACTCCAATTCGGGCGGGATTTCATCGCTGGGGCGCTTCTCCTGCTGAGAAGTACTGCTTCATCACCTGCAAACACGGCGCGCTGACCTTGTGCCCCATCGGGTGAGCGCAAAACTGGACTTCTGCGCCTGCCTCTTCCAAAGCCTGCGCCAACCCTTCGGCCCTGGCGAAAGGCACCAGCTGGTCGGCCTGGCCGTGCGAAAGAAAGATCGGCTTGCCCTGCAAACGAGAAGCGTCCAGGTAGGGTTCTGTTCCCGGCGGCAAAAAACCGGCCAGCAGCGCAGCCCGCCGGATGCGTTCCGGCGCCACTGCCAGCAGCACGCTGGTCAGCGCTGCCCCCTGGCTGAAGCCCATCACATCCATCTGCGAAAAGGTCCATTCACGGTGGCGCATCAGGCCGTCCAGCCAGGTCAGCATGGCTTCTGCGGCTGGCCGCAGCTCCTGAAACGTCGGCCAACCCCAGGTTCCCGGGCGCATCCGGCGCCAGGAAAACCCTTTGCGCTCAGCGCGGTAGGGCGCACGCGGCGCGATAAGCCAGGCAGAGAGGGGAAAATCGCGGGCAAAGACCCACATCGAATTCTCGTCTCCAGTCCAGCCGTGGATGAGCAAAACCAGCCGCTCAGGCGGCGTCGTTATGGGGATGCTTTCGCGGAAAGTCCAACCGTCCCAGGTGCGTTGTTCCGTGCGTCGTTCCATCGTTCACTCCTGCGCTCCGGTGGTAAAGGCTGGGCAGCGCGCCTACCGCCCCCACCACAGGCGGCCAATGAGGTGTCGCGGCCAGGGGCGCAGCAAATCGCGGATCTGCGGCAGCGCCTGCAAAGCAGCTTGTTCGCCCAGTTTCACCACGGAGCGCACGTCCACCGGTTCCAACGTGCCGATGTGAGAAACCGGCGGATAGATGACCAGCTCCGGCGCATCAACTTGCAGACGCAAATCGGCCAACGCCCGGTTGGCCAAATCTACCGACTCCATGAACAGGTTGAAAGCCTGGGCCAGGCGCATGCGGGTGATGCGTTCCACCACCTGGGAGGCGATAGGATTGCTGATAGAAATGGGCAGTTCCCAGGTACGGCCGCCCTGGTCCGGGCGCGGCGTCAGAGCCACGGCCAACACCGGATAACCGGGCGCCAGCAGGCGCGCCACCGATACGGGGATCGGGTCCAGCACCCCGCCGTCCACCAGGCGAAAGCCGTTCAGCATCCGTGGCGGAAAAACACCGGGGATAGCGATGGTGGCCAAAAGGGCATCCACCAGCGGCCCTTCTTGCAAGATCACCTCGCGCGAGGTGTTCAAGTCCACCGCCGTCACCGCACAGGGGATCTGCAGATCGGCAAAAGTTTGCTCGCCCAGATGCTCGCGCAAGAAAGCTTCTGCCTTTTGCAGGCTGAAGATAGCCGGTTCCTCGCTCTGCGGGCGGCCAAAGAAGGTATCCTGGTCGGCATTGGCAAAGATCTCTTCGATCTCATCCGGTTTGAAACCGGCAGCATAAAATACAGCCACCAATCCCCCTGCGCTGGTGCCAGCCACGGCCACGGGTTGAACGCCTTCGCGTTCCAACACCCGCAGCACGCCAATGTGCGCGTTGCCGCGCGAGCCGCCGCCGCCCAGCGCCAGAGCCAGTTTCGAGGAAGTGCGGTTGGTCATCCGTTTCATCGCTTTCTGCTTTTCAGCGGGTTTTCAATGGGGTGATTATACTGCATCATCCAGATGAAGGTCAGATGAAGACCAGGCGCGGCTTAGTCTTCAAAAGGGTAAAAATACAGGTTCGTCTGCCAGCGGCGAAAGCCCATCTTCTGATACAACCGGTTGGCGGCCTGGCGGCGCGGGTTGGAAGTCAGCGCCACGCCATTGGCGCCCGCTTCCCGCGCCCGGCGCAAGGCCTCTTGCACCAAAGCCTGCCCCAGGCCGCGCCTACGGGCTGCCGCATCTACCACCACGTCCTCGATGCGGGCGCGGACGCCGGTCGGCACGCGGTAAACCACCAGGGTCAGCAAACCCTCGATCCGCCCGTTGGGCGCTCGGACCGCTAGCAGCTGACTGCCCGGCGCATCCAGCAAGGCTTGCAGGGCGACGGCATCCGGCGGCGGGTGGTTGGTCGTCAACTGTGGGATCAGACGTCCCACCGCCTCCAGCAAATCTGCATCTATCCGTTCCATTCTCTCAACGCGCATGTTCGGCCTCCTGCCGCCGGGCCTGCAAACGCGCCAGCGCCGCCGGCGGGATGCGCTCCACCCGCCCCAACGCCTGCGCCCGCCAATAGACCTCCGCCACGTGCTCGATGCGTTCCAGGTGGGTGAGTGCAGTCTCCAGGTCGGGGCCGACGGTCAGCGAGCCGTGCTGGCGCAGCAGCAAGGCGTCGTGGTCGGCGATCAGATCGCGGATGACCGTCGCGTTCTCGTCGCTGGCCGGCGTGGCGTAAGCCGTCACCGGCACCGGCCCCATCGTCAGCAGCACCTCGGGCAGCACGTCCAGTGGAAAGGGCTGTCCGGCTACGGTCAGGGCCGTGGCAAAGACGGGGTGCGCGTGCAGCACGGCGTAAACGTCCGGTCGGCGGCGATACACTTCCAGGTGCATGGGGGTTTCGGAAGAGGGGCGGCGTCCCGCTGCGCCGCGGCGCAGACGTCCATCCATATCCACCAGGATCAGGTCTTCCGGCTCCAGGCGTCCCTTGCAAACGCCCGAGGCGGTGATCAAAATACCCTCCGCCAGCCGCACCGAGATATTACCATCGTTGGCCGTCAGCAGACGCCGCCGATAGGCGATCGCGCCGCAGGCGATGATCGCGCGCACGGCATCTTGCCAGAGAGGAGGCGTGTGAGCAAAACGCAGCATGTCTTTCCTTTCGTTTTTCCGGGTCGTCAGCGCCCTGATTTTACCCCATCCCGCCGCCGGCAGCGGGACAGCGCAGGCGGCGGCGATAATTCAAGGGCGGGCAACGATCTGCCGCCGCCCGCCCATCTTTTCGCGCCGCTGCTGCCCTGCCTCGCTCAGGCCTTACGCAAACCGAGGGTCAACGTCTGTCCGTCGAAACGGGCTTCCTGGCGCGCAATTTCCGCCGGAGGGGCGGCAAACCGGAGATCATCGGCCAGGGTTTCCGTGGTGATGTAGTCCGCATACTGGCGCAGTGCAGCCTCCAGGTCTGGCGAAGCGTCCAGGTACAGGTAGATGTGATCGGCCACGTCCAGGCCGGTTTTCTTGCGTAAGTCCTGAATGTAGCGCACGGCCTCGCGCGCCCAGCCTTCCGCCTGCAATTCGGGCGTGAGGCGGGTCACCAAAGCCGCCAGGTACGGCCCATCGGAGGCGACCGAAAAACCTTCCTGGGCTTCCACCAGCACATCCACTTCTTCTGGCAAAATTCGCAGAGTTTCGCCTTCCACCGTCAACGAGATAGGCTGGCCAGCCATCAATTGGCGGGCGGCTTCTTCGGCATCCAGCGCCAGCAACGCCTGGCGAATGGCTGGGAAGCGGCGGCCATACTTTTGCCCCAGTTGTTTGGGCAAGGGCTTGAGACGGTAGCTGATGGCGTCGCCGCTGGCATCCAGCAAGCGCACGCGCTTGAC
>WGAD01000377.1 GCA_015489255.1 Anaerolineales bacterium
GCTGCGTGTTGAGGGTGTCCAGGTAGGCGCGGACGCGCATCATATCGTGGACGGGGACGCCCTCGGTGATGCAAACGATCAGTTCGATGCCGGCGTCAGCGGCCTCGATGATGGCGTCGGCGGCGAAGCGCGCCGGGACGAAGATCACACTGGCGTTGGCGTTGGTGGATTCTTTGGCGGCTGCGACGGAGTCAAAAACAGGGACTTTGCCATCCAGCACCCAGCTGCCGCCCTTGCCAGGGGTCACGCCAGCGACAACGTTGGTGCCGTAGGCCAGCATTTGGGTGGTGTGGAACAGGCCCTCTTTGCCCGTGATCCCTTGCACGAGCAATTTTGTGTTTTCATTGACCAGAATACTCATCTCGCTCTCCTTCACTTATGCGCCCTGGGCGGCTTTGACGGCCTTCTGCGCCGCATCGGCCAGCGTTTCGGCGGTGATCATGTTGGCTTTTTCCAGCAGTTTCCGTCCTTCTTCGGCATTCGTGCCCACCAGGCGGACGATCATCGGCACCTCGGGCTTGACTTCTTCCATGGCTTGCAAAATGCCCTGGGCTACCAGGTCGCCGCGGGTGATGCCGCCGAAGATGTTGATCAGGACGGCTTTGATGTTCGGGTCCGACAGGATGATGCGGAAGGCGGCAGCCACCTTTTCGGCGCTGGCGCCGCCGCCGATGTCCAGGAAGTTGGCTGGGGAGCCGCCGAAGAGTTTGACGATGTCCATGGTGGTCATCGCCAGCCCGGCGCCGTTGACCATGCAGCCGATGGAGCCATCCAGCTTGATGAACGACAGGCCGTATTTGCGGGCTTCCACTTCGGTGGGGTCTTCTTCGTCGGTGTCGCGCATTTCGGCCAGGTCGGGGTGGCGCATGAGCGCGTTGTCGTCGATCAGCATCTTGCCGTCCACGGCCAGCAGATGCCCGTCACCGGTGACGACCAGGGGGTTGATTTCCGCCAGGGTGGCATCGCTGTTCTGGTAGGCCTGCCACAGGCCGGACAGGATCTTGCCGAATTCCCGCCACAGCTCTTTGGGCAGTTCGATTCCGGCGGCCACATTGCGGATTTGATAGTCTTGCAGGCCAAGCAAGGGATGAATGTACACCTTGACGATCTTTTCTGGCGTTTCGCGGGCCACCTCTTCGATATCTACGCCGCCGGCAGCCGAAGCCATGATGACCGGGCGGCGAGCGGCGCGGTCGTTGGTGATGCCCAGGTAAATCTCCTTGCGGATATCGGCGGCTTCGTCCACCAGCACTTTGCGGACAGGCAGGCCCTTGATCTCCATGGAAAGGAGCCGGGTGGCGATTTCTTCGGCTTCATCGGGCGATTGCGCCAACTTGACGCCGCCCGCCTTGCCGCGACCGCCGACCAGCACCTGGGCTTTGACCACCACACGACCGCCGAGCTCCGAGGCGATTTGCCGGGCTTCGGCTGCGGTAGAGGCCACGCGACCGTTAGGGATGGGCACACCATAGCGGGCAAAGATTTGTTTGGACTGGTATTCGTGGAGTTTCATAAAAATCCCTTTCTCCAAATATGATGGCAACTCAAACGCCACGTGCACACCGGCAACGTGGCGTTTGCAATTATACACCCTCTTTCATGGGGCGAGGTTTCCGTTGAGAGCATCCAGGACGAACATCATCAGGCGGTGATTATTGGAATCGCTCACCCAAACAGCGCCGTCTTCTGCCACGGCCAGGCCGCTGGGGAGGTTGAAGCCATCGGCGCCCAGGCCGTATTCGCCCCAGCTGCGGATGTATTCGCCCTCGGCGGTAAATTGCAGCACGCGGTACCCCTCGGGGTCGCTGATGAAGACGCTGCTCTCCGGGCCCACAGCGATGAAGGGCTTGTTCTCTGCCGATTGGCCGTACCAGGCCTCCACGTTCCAGTTGGCAACGAGGAGGTAGGTCAGTTGGCCCTCGCTTTCTTGGGGGGCGAAGACTTGTACCCGCTGGTTCCAGGTATCGGCCACATAGACCCAGCCGTTTTGATCGACGGCGAGGCCGACGGGTTCGTCAAACTGGCCGGGTTCAACGCCGCCCTCGCCGATGATCGCCAGCGGCACGCCATCAGGATCGAAAACGACGATGCGTTTGTTGCCCGTGTCGCTGACGAAGACGCGCCCCTCTGGGCCGACGTCCACACTGCGCGGCCCGTAGAACGCCAGTGGCGAGCCGTCTTGTCCCCAGTAGCCCCAGGCGGTCAGTGGTTCGCCGTTGGGGGCAAATTTCTGTATCCGGTGGTTCCAGGTGTCGGCCACGTAGAAGGTGCCGTCCGGGGCGACGGCCACATCCCAGGGTTCGTTGAACTGCCCGAGGCTGGCGCTGCCATCGGCGATGTTGCCAAAGCTGCCGATGGTTTGCAGCAACTCGCCTGTGGCGCTCAGGCGCACGATGCGGTGGTTGAGCGAATCGGCCACGTAAAGGCTGCCATCGGGCGCCAGGTCCAGGCCGCGCGGGGTGTTCAATTGCAGCCCTTCACCCAGGATCACGCGGTTGGCCGGCAAGGAGGTCCAGCGGTCGGCATAGGGATCGCCCACCACGGGCTGAGCCGCCACGTTGTACGGCCAGAGCTGGGCGACCAGGTCTTTGCGGATGTACATGCGCATTTGGTCGGAGGGCTGCCAGCTGTCCAGCTGGAAAGCCTGGGGGTTGCCGATGGCGGCGCCGTAGCGGGTGTAATCCCGATTGAACCAGATCTCGAACAGGCCGGCGCGAATTTCCGGGTTGAGTATGGCGTCGCAGACGCGGCTGAAATCTTTGCTGCGGAAGATGCGCAAGAAATCCAGCGCGCCCCGGCAGGCGTATTCCGGCGGGAAAGGCGCCGCCGGGTCGCGGTCGGTTACCAGGAAGAAGTAGTCTTGGTTGGGCCACCACATGCGGACATAATCGAAACGGTAGTACTGCCCGCGCAGGACGGATTCAATCTGGCTGAAGTTTTTGGCGTCCACCAGCACAATGTCGCGTTCTCGCAGGGTGTTATCTGGCTCGCTGAAGGGCAGGACGTTGGTGTAGTCGCGGAAATACCAGGAGAAGGGCCAGGAGATGCCGGTGTCGGGCGGGCTGGCATCGTAGGCCACGGGGATGGATTTATCGCCGTAGAGACGGAAGGAGATTTCCTCCACTTGCGCCATGATATCTTTGACGCCACGGGCGCTGTGGGCATAGACCAGGT
>WGAD01000378.1 GCA_015489255.1 Anaerolineales bacterium
CTGACGCGGGCCCGGGCCAATGGCCAACAGACCGGACGCAGGCTGGCGCAGTTGAATTACTCGCTGCACGAGATGATCGAGGCCTATTTCGCCTACGCCGGGCGCATCGAGCAGTTGATCCTGCCGGAGGTGACCGAGGCCAACGGGCTCAACGCCGAACAGCACCGCGTGGAGCAGCGCCTGCGTCATTTCTTCCAGCAAGTGCTGCTGGCTATGGCCGACACTTTCACCTGCGAATTCAGGGGCTAAGCGGGCGGGTTGTGGAGCGGCAGACGCCATGAGCGACTGCACGCCGATAAGGATGGGAAATTGATGTGAGCCGGGCGGATTGCGAATCTGCCCGCGCATTTTTTGTTTTTTGGATCTTGGGTTAGACTGTTGGAGCTCGCGTTTCGCGAGTCAGGCCATCCGGATTCGTGCTGTGTGGCGGTTCGTTGAATAACAACATCCACAACGCGTCCGAGGTTAACCGCAAGATGTCTATGCTATCAATAGCGCAGAACGCCGCCAGATAGCGCATCCTGCTCAGGAGCACTGTTCCTGCACACTGGGTGGGTTTCGTCCCCCAAATCACCCAGCTAGAGCCCAAACAACAGGGCTATTGGGGAACGGAAAACACCACTAGCCGGAATCCAATATTGCTTGATCGATAATCTGGAGTAAAACCATTTCGAAAGTGGGTAGATGCTAAATGAGCATCATTATTCCATGAACCGCCACGCAACACACGATCTGCACTTCCAGATTTTTTGATGATTTGAGGATTTTCATGTTCATTGAGACACCATTCCCATACATTGCCGCTCATATCTAGAACACATTCTTGTGAAGAACCATCCGGATACATGCCTACTGCGTTAGTCTTTTTTAGATGGTTTGAATCTTGCCATCTCCATTTTTCATCTATATTCGCATATCCGGTCCTATACTTTGATCCCCATGGGTATTCAAGACCGTTGTTCCCACGAGCTGCCCGCTCCCATTGCCATTCCGTAGGCAGGGTGATGCGCCAGTTTCTGTCCAGGGTGAGAGCTTTTTGAGGCAACAATTCTGGATGCTCTTCAATTTTGGCCGTGAGCCAACGACTGAAGGCAATGGCGTCGTACCAGCTTACGCGTTCTCGGGGATGGTTCCAGTATTCGAACCGTTGATGCCCCGGAGAACGGCGATGGCTTTCACTTGCAGCCAGGCCATTCCACCACGCAGACTCGTGAAATCCGTCCTCTGCCCGCAAAAAAGTCTTGAACTGAGCGTAGGTGACGGGGTAGCGGGTGATCCAGAAGGATTCTTCGTATCGGCGCTTGCCATCCTGATAGGTGAATTCCCCCGCGGGGATGTGCACCCAATCGAAATCGGGGAGCCCGCGCTTCACGTCCACGCCCGGTCGTGGATCGTGGCCCGGGAAGTCGCCCCGGCCCAGCAAACGCCCGGCAATGTCTCGCTGTTTGGGGTCGGGGAAGCGCTCAACGTCGGTGAGGGCTTTGGCCGCGACGTCGCGCAGTATGTCGTAATAGGGCCCCACACCCACATTTCGGTATTTAACGAAAAGTTCGATATCTTCTGCTATCTCCAGGGCCAACAACGCAGCCAGAGGCGCTTCTTTCTGCTTCAGATAGGGCTGGCAGACAAGAGTCAACACTTGCCAGGCTTCGCTCACCCGTCCCTTGTAAATCAGTTCGTCGATAGCCAGTCGCAGCACATTGTGCCACAAATCTGGGGCGGCGATGACTTGCCTGACCAGGCCATCGGGAAAGCGGCGGTAGGGGTAGACAGGCAGTTGCGGAGGACGTCCCTGATCACCTTCATGTCGATAGAGATATTCACAAGCTGTGAGATGCTCTTGGAAAGAGAGATGCAGAAAACGAAATCTTTGGGAATAGGATTCATAGAGGGGGCCAGGACTTTCCTGCACCATGTCCAACAACATGCCCGCCTGTTTCTTCAGCCGCTTTATCAGAGGCGCCGCAATCTCGTCGCGGCCCATGTCATCCAACACTTCGAAGAAATCGCCACGGGTGATGACCGCCTCGTCATCTGGCTTTTTCCGTTTTTCCTGGGCTCTGGCAGCCACCAGTTGCAGCACCAGATGTAGGTCATCAGCATCCAGGTTGAATTCTTCAAAGAGTGAAGTGCCATCCTGCTTGATTTTCACCCAGTCATCCAGCAAGAACATGAGCGCCCGGCGGTAAAGCTCCCCGCGCGTGTCGGGCAATTCATGCTCTCCTTGCGCCCGGCGCAGCCAGATCACAATCAAAAGGGTCAGCAACAGGGGGTTGCTGCATAAATCGGAGGGGATTTTATCCAGAGCGCGTACAAAGGCTTTTGCTTCTCGTTTGGCATTCCCGGGTTCGATTTGCCCAAAAAGATTCTGCGCCAACAGGACTTGCGTCTCCCGGGACATGGGTGCCAGAGCGGTGCGGCCAAACCCTTCCAACTGCCATTCGTGCTGCCGGTAAGCGTAGGGGCGGGCTGTGACGATGATGGGCGCTGCCCCATACACTTCATCCAGCGCGGCCACGAATTCCTGAATCTGATCCCGCCGGTGTTCATCATCCCCCTGGCTAATTTCATCCAGCCCATCCAGCAGCAGCGCCGCCTCTCCCCTCTCAAGCAGATCGTGCAAAAGGTCGATCATTTCTCCGCGAGCAGATGCAGGCAAGGCAGCTTCGAGATATTTATCCAGGGCTTCTATGCCCGCTACCTGCGCCGGGTGACCACCGCCCGGAGGAAGGGAGGGAAAATGCGTCACCAGAGATCGCAGCTCGATGTAAATGGGCGTATAGACTTTGTCACCCTGGGGCGGGGTGGCGGCGCCTTGCGCCCGGCCGTACCGCTGTTGCAGCAAGGCCTCTGCCCAGGTGAAAGCCAGATGACACAGAAAGGTGCTCTTGCCGCTGCCGGGGTCACCCACCAGCACAAAACGGGGCTGCAACTGCGCCGCCTGGCAGGCGTTGGGTTGCCAGAAGACAACTTCATCCTCCTTCTTTTTGCCGATAGAATCGATGGCAAGCTGACGCAGGGATTGCAATTGCACCTCATCGAGCCCCATTTCTGGCCAGGAGCGTTGTCCTGGCATATGCGTTTTTTCCTGACCGCTTGTTCTTATGACCATTCTTTCCCACACGCTTTTTTGCGCCATCTCCGCCATCTCTCTATCTTTTTCTTTTCCCACCCACCATTCGCAAAGGTTGCCCTTTTTGTCGAACCGCAGACTCAGGCCAAAGTCCACCGGCAAAGGCGTGTAGATTTTGGCGATGTTGACCGGTTTTGAGGATATTTTCTTACGGCGAACGCCATCAGCATCTTTGCGGGACGTAAAAAGGCTCATGGAAATTTTGGTCCAAGGCGCATTTATAATCCATTGCAGGTATTTCTTGTGCAGCGCCTGGGCCCGGGCGTCGGCTGAAGGCAGCTTGCTATCGATTTCATCCAATTTCGTCAAAATACTGGCAAAATCTCTACTGTTGCGCAGCGGAGCCAACTTGGGACGCACGTCGGGCGCATCCAGCTCTTCATCCAGTAAGACCACAAAATCCGCGGCAACTTGGACGGCTTCCGCTTGCAAATCCGGGCGCTCCGTCCCTGCGTTCCTGGCCCAAACCTCGGCCAGCACTTCGGCATCCGGCTCTCCCCGCCGCGCCAGCAGCCTGGCCAGCTCCGTCGCAGCCTGAGGGTCGGCCAGCGTGCGTTCATCGAAAAGGGAGCCCACCCATCCGGCATGCGCTTCGTCCAGGCGTTTTAGCGCCCGTTCCAGCGCCAGCCGAAAGGCCAGTTGCTCCGGGCTCCGCTTGCCCAAACGCTTGCGCACTTGCTGGCGCCAGGCGTCCGTGGCCCCGCTTTCATCCAGGGCAATTCCGATAAAATGGCCAAACACCATATCGGTGATTTTGACCAGGGCCGCAACGGTAAGAGTCAGTGCAGGCATAAAGACATCCCCGAAACAGAGAGAAAAGAAGGAGTGTTGCCGTTATTGTGCCACACCCTCTGGATGCGGGAGAAATATCAGACTCCAGACGCCGCCCGCGGTTTCTTCAGCAATACCAGCCAGCGCCGGGGCATGGAGATAAGGGCCACGCCCGTCATCACCAGCAACATGCCTGCCCATTGCACCGCGTCCAGCCGCTCGCCCAGCACCAGATAAGCCACGATCGCGGCCAGGGGCACCTCGGTGGTGGCAATGATCGCGGCCA
>WGAD01000379.1 GCA_015489255.1 Anaerolineales bacterium
CCGATTGGCAGACCATCGGGCGCTGGGGGGCGCGCTTTTTGGTGGCAGTGTCCGTGGAGGTGGATGACATTTTGACTACGCGAAACATGCGGCAGCCGCCGATAGCGAGGCGGTTCGCCGCGCAGCAGGTATTCCTCCACCAGCCAGGCGCGGGCAGCCAACGCTCGGATCTGCTGCCGGCGTTCCGGCAGCAGATCCGCCAGTTCGTCGTGGATAACGTACAATTCGGAAGGCTCAATCCCAACCAGCGGCAGGCGGCCCTGGGGATCGGCGCGCTGAACAGCATCCAGCAGGTGGCGGGCATGCCGTCGGGCTGCATCCAGAAATCCGCGCGAAAGCAGGGTGCGCCCGCCGCCATACACCGGCAGGTCGATCAAGGCAATGCCCGCCGCCGCCAGCAGACGGCGGGCCGCCGCTTCCACTTCTGGTTCGAAAAAGCGCGTGAAGACATCCGGCAAGAAGAGCGCCCGCTCGCGGACGGGCGCGGCCCGGAACGCGAGGCGGTCAGGCCGCCGCGGCAGCGGCAAAGGGCGAGAGGCTTCGATCCCTAAGGCAGGGAGCAAGGGACGCAGCCCCCAGGCCCCCAGGCGCAAAACGGCCCCAAATGGCGCCAGCCAGGGGGTAAACCGAGGGGAAAAGGCGAAGAGGTAATCGCGCAATCGGCGCCGGTGACGCCGGTAATACCGTTCCAAAAAGGCAATCTTGAGTTTGGCAACATCCACCCCGCTGGGGCATTCGGCTTTGCACCCCTTACAAGCCAGGCACAAACTCAAGCTCTGGTAGAGGCTGGTTTCCAGCGTTGCGGAGAGGTCTTTGGCCGCCATCTTTTTGGCTATGCGAAGCCCGTGGCCGCCAGAAATCAAGGCGCGTAGCAAGTTGGCCCGTCCACGGGTGCTGTACGCTTCCTCCCGCGTGGCCTGAAACGAGGGGCACATCAGACCTTCGGTTTTGCGGCAAACGCCAGCCCCGTTGCAATGCTCCACCGCTCCGGACAACCCACCCTCCAGGCTGAAATCCAGGCGTGTGGGCCAGGAAGCGGCGCGATACGACGGCCCATAGCGCAAATGAGCGTCCATTGGCGGCGCATCCCATAATTTACCCGGGTTAAGCAGCCCCTCCGGGTCTGCCGCCCGCTTGAGCGCCCGCATGGCGTTGACCAGGTCGGGGCCATAGGTGCGTTCAAGCCATTCGCCGCGGGCCAATCCGTCACCATGCTCGCTCGACATGGCGCCGCCGCGCGCCAGAGCCAGTTCCAGGGTGGTTTCTGCTATCGCGCGCAAGGCGGCCACATCGCGCGAAGAACGCAAGTCCAGCGCCGGGCGGATGTGCAAACACCCAGCCGAAGCGTGGGCGTAAAAGGCAGCCTCGGTATCGTGTTCGGCCAGCAAACGTTGCATGGCGCGCACGTATTCCCCCAGGCGTTCGACGGGCACCGCCGTATCCTCCACAAAGGCCACTGGTCGCCGGGCAGCGTGGCGAGACATCAAAATGCCCAGGCCGGCTTTGCGCACCGCCCACAGGCGTGCCTGGTCTTCACGCCTGTCTAGCAGGATTCCGCCTAAAGCCTGCGCTTGCAAGCGCAAAGTGCGCTCATCCTCGCCGCTGAACTCCACCGCCAACAGCGCCGCCGGTTCGCCGGGCACGACCTCCGCCTGGCGGGCATAGGCGGGGACGCTGCGCGCCAGGCGCAACAATTGGGCCGGGATGAGTTCCACCGCAGAAGGCCGCGCCGCCAACACAGCGGGCACTGCATCGCAGGCGGCGGCCAGGTCGTCATAAGCCAGCAAGGTCAACACTCGCTGCCGAGGCCGGGGAACCAGGTTGAGGGTCAGCCGCCGCATCAACGCCAGGGTGCCCTCCGCGCCCGCCAGCAGGGCCGGCAAATTGAGCGTCTCCGGATCGCCGGGCGGGTAGGGCTGCCCCTCCGGCCAGTGGACGGGGCGGCTGGCCGCCCAGGGAAGCAGGTAATTGAGGCGATAGCCCGCCGAATTGCGCCAGGTGCGCGGCCAGCGCGCGCGGATCGTCTTGCCA
>WGAD01000380.1 GCA_015489255.1 Anaerolineales bacterium
GTCTCGGGGAGGTCGTCCACCTCCAGACGTTGTTGCGCCAGAGCGTCTTGCAAGGCCGCGCCCAGTTCTTGCATCTTTTGTGTCGGAGTTTTGCGGCGGCTCTTGTGCAAAACAGGCGCCACCTCCCGCCAGTCTATCTGCAGGACGCGGAGCAGATCATCCCGGTCAGTGAGGACGTCGTTGAGAAAGCGTCCCAGCAGGGCGCGTTTTTCCGCGGCAGAAAGGCCGCCGTAAAGGCTGTCGTCGTCGAATTCGGCTTCTTGCAACCGGCGCTCGTACTTGCTGCGCTGGTTCTCGTCCAGGAGTTCCAGTCCCAAGCGTGCGGCGCGATACACATCCTTCAAAAGCCGGTCACCTCGTTGTGTATTGAGATGATCGGCCAGTTCCCGACAGCGGAACAGCCCCAGGTGAGGGAGCGACTCGGCGATGGCGGCTTCCATTGTCGCCCCAGGGTTGCTGTGCAGATGCATGTCGAGCGCAGCGAGAAAGGCCACCAGATCGCGCAGTTGGGGGCGGAACAGATGACGGCGGAGGCGGGCCAGGAAGGTCTTCAGCACCTCAATCTGCTTCCGCGAAGGCTGGTATTGGGCGAATGCAGCAGCAATGAGGTGGTCAAGGCCCTCATCGGCGAGCAGGCTCTCGGTGACGGGGTAGATGTCCTTCAGGCTTTGCGCGTCGGAGGTGCGCCGGTTGAAAATGAGGAGCAAGGCGTATCCGGGCGGAACGTGGTTGCGGTACCAGGTGGCGGATTTGCCTTTTTCCAGAGCATACGCCTCGTAGCCGGGGATAGGGGCAGTGGTGCGCACCCAAAGGGGTTGACCGGCGATTGTGTTCTCTTCGGCGCGAATACGCTCTAATAGGCCGCTGTAGACAGCCTCGTCGAAGCCGTCCAGGCGAAAGAAACGCCGGGCCTCGCCGCCGCGGAGTTGGTCAGCGAGGAAGGTGTGGAGGGCGGTGGAAATCACTTCGTTTATCATTGTGCTTTACCTCCCACCATCGCCGTGGCGTCTGAGTACTCCACCGCCAGGCCCGCATGCTTCATCTTCTCCAGTAAGGCCAGGCGGTTGCGATGGTAGTATTCCACGTTGATGCGCAGACGCTCCAGCAATCCCGCCTCCCGGGCTTCGACTGGGCCGATAATCAGGCCGTATCGCTCGTATAACCGGGCCAGAAATTCGTCGTAGGTCATCCCGGAGTCGGATGAGGTGTTGGCCAGAGTCAAAGCCTTGAGCAGGTTGTCGCCCAGGACAAAGCGGGCGCTCGGCCCTTTGCGTGGGGCAACAAACCCCACCGACTTGGCCAGTTTGCGATGCACGCCCAAGAAATTCTTGCGAAAATCCCGCAACAGCAGGTCGGTCAGGGCTTCGGCATATCCGGCGAGGAATGCATCCCTGTCCAGCGAGCCATTGTTGAACTGGGCTAAAAGGGTATCCACGCGGTGGGTAAAGGGGTTCAGTGAACGTCCGTGTAGGGCGCCCAGGTTGAAGTAGGCTCGCGCTTCGGAATCTAGCCGGGAAGCAAGGTCACCATCAGCCACCCCGGCAGCCCAGGCTTCCACTTGCTGGCGAACGTAGTCGCGTCCCCTCTGTTTAATCCGCGCCTCCTGCTCGCGAAACAGGGCGGCCGAGACGCCACGGATGACGCCGCCATCCGCGCCTTCCATCGCGTCTATCAGCAGAGCAGGGCGGCAGGCGTCCCGGCAGGAGCCATCCGCGTGGCGCGCCGCCGCGGCCTGCGGGTGGGCGCGGTGATAGATGTAAAGGGTTAGGTGGAAGCCAATCAAGTGGGCCAGCATGTCCAGTGTTTCCAGCGGGTCCAGGTCGGTCTGCAAGAAAGCGTCCACGTCCTCGGCGATGAGCACGTAGAGAGGACAATCTGGGTCGGGAAGCCAGCCTAGCCGCCCCGTTTTGTCGTGGCCGTTGTCAGAAGCTGGCCCCGTCTGCCAGGCCTGATCGATGATTTGAGCCAGCAGCCCCAGAGCCTGGTTGTGCTCGTTGAGCAGCGACCGCAACCGCTCGGCGATGCGCTGACGGCGGCCGAGGTCGTGTTCGGTGCCCGCTGAGAGCATCAGATAGTAGAGTTCGCCGCCGCGCGCGAAAAAATTGCGAACGTCGAAGGCGATATCGGCGTCCAGCATTTGGGGCGGCGTCCCAGCGGGCACGCTGCGGCCCTTGTACTTGGTCGCCCCTTTGCGCAAGGCTTCCCAGAAAAGGAAATTGTGGTGCGCGGGAAAGAGGGATTTGGCAAACCAGGATCGCTGTTCTTCCACGGCGGAAAAGGCCCTTAGCAGAGAACGGGCCAGTTCCAGGCCGGATTGGGCATCCCCGTCGTGGGTGTCTATCTGCTGTTCGAGGGCGGCCAGCAGTTGCTCACGAGCGGCTTCATCATAGGGATGGCGAGTCTTTTCCCGTTCATCGTAAAACACAAATCGGCGCAGACCCAGTCGGGTGAAGCGAGTATACTTCTGTTTTGCCGCGCCCTCTATCCCCTGGCCCAACTCGTAGTCGAACCCGGCCAGCACGTTGAGGAATTCCAGCAGATATTCCATCCAATGCTGCCCAATGCGCAGACGATGGCCCCAAATCCATGCGGCCAGGGGATATCCATCCCGATCGATATGTCCATAGCGTTTCATAGATTACGAGCTCCCACGCGAATGCGTCCTTCTTCATCCACCCATAGGGTGCGGAAGGTGTAGCGATTACGGTCGGCGGCGAAAAAGTCGAGCCGGCCCTTTTCCTTTTCGACGGCAAAACGGGCCAGAAGATCATCTTTGAGTTGGCGAATAGCCAGTTCGCACTCATCGGCCAGGATGTTGGGGGTGCTGCCTCGCGCCCGGCGCATCAGGTACTCGAAACGCAGCAGGTCCACCGGCCAGCGTATCGGATCAGATTGGACGCGAGGGGGAGGATAGAATTCTAATAGTAGGGTCGTCATCTGACGATCAAAGGCTTGGCTAGTCACCGATTGGGGTTGAAGCACAACGTTGTCCGCAGGGATGCGAACACGCACCAGCGGCACGGGTTGCTCCACGGCGTGGGCGTATTGCGAGGTGACGTAGAGATGGTCGTTATCGGTCAGGTAGAGACCGGAAAAGGCCCGATTGAGCCCCAAAATGAGCTCCCCGCGGTAGCGGTTGAGCAAAGCGCTATCGCCTTGCAACAGCCGGATGTAGTCTGGCAGGAAGAGAAAGGGGATCAGGCGGTCGGCGTCCTCAACATGGCGCCGCTCGAAAAAGAGTTTGCGACGGCAGTGGGGCAACCAGGCCATGAGGGGATGCTTCTCCTCTTTCTTGGGTGAGGCGCTGCCCCCGCGCAGGTAAGCCCTCCGTTCCTGCTCGAATTGCTGGCCGCCCAGATCGAGCGCCGGGGCGAAGAGCCGCTGATGTTCGGTCTGAATCTGGGCGTCGTCAGGATGGCCATTGATGATGAAATCGTCTATCTCAAAGATGGAAGACTGGCCCACGTTCAACCCTTGCAGATGGCGGATGACCACCGCTTTACGCCGGAAAGCCTCGTCCGCGGGCTGTCCCCAGATGTTCTCGTAATAGACGTACCGGTAGGCCTCCCATCCCAAATCGCGGCTGTGCGCCTGCACCCTTTCGCAGTCCAGGCCGCCGGTGAGGGTGTAGGCCAGGTGAATGAGCATATCGCGGATGGTGACGTGGATGCCCAGATGCTCTAGAATCAGGTAAAGCCGCTTTACTCGCCCGGCAACCTGCTCCTGACGCAGCTTTTCTGCGTTCCAATGGATGGGGCAGGCATTCAGGGCGGGACATGCCTCGCACGCTTCCCAGTGAACGGGGTTGGTCAGCCAGGCCAGCGCCTGGGGCACATAGACAGACGTCGTGGCCTGGTTCAAGTTGAGCACAATCAAGCGGTCGTTGGCCAGGTCGGGTCCGTTCCGCAACTGGCGATCCACTTCCTGGTAGAGTTCATCCAGCCGCTCGCGTTGCAGTACGGCCCGCAGGCGCCCCTCGTTGGCGGCGATGAGGAAGACAAAGCGGGGCTGCTCCTTCAATTGGTCCAGCGCCAGTTCCCACAGGAGTTCTGC
>WGAD01000381.1 GCA_015489255.1 Anaerolineales bacterium
ATCCGGGGGAGTTCATGTCTGGATTATACCTGCTCAAACAAATTCTGGGCGTAACGGTCGGCGAAGAGGCCCGGGGTGCCGCCGGTGTGCCAGAAGAGGATGCGGGCGCCGGACGGGAAGTATCCGCGGCGGATGAGCGTCAGCAGGGCGCCCGCAGCGCGCCCGGTGTAAACGGGGTCGAGCAAAATGCCCTCGTTGCGGGCGAATTGCCGGATGGCCGTTTTCTCCAAAGCGGTGAAGACGCCATAACCCGGAGCGGCGAATTCGTCCAGCGCCAGGATGTCGTCGGGGGTCAGGCGGGTGGAGACTTCCAGCAAAGCGGCGGTCTGGTTGGCGAGATCGGCCACGTGTTGGCGCAGGGCGGCGGCGGGTTCGTCGATGCTGATGCCCAGCAGGCGGCCCTGGAAACCAAAAAGCCGGGCGCCCAGCGCCAGGCCGGCGTGGGTGCCGCCGGAGGAGGAAGCAAAGACGATCCAGTCTACTTCTACCTGTTGTTGCAAGAATTCCTGCATGGCAAAGACGTAGCCGGCGGCGCCGGTGGGGCTGGAACCGCCGTAGGGCACGAGGTAAGGGCGCTCGCCGGCGGCTTCCAGACGGGCGACGGTTTCTTGCAACACCCGATCGCGGTGGCTGCGGTCAGCAACCCAGATGATCTCGGCGCCGAAGAGTTGATCGAGCAGCAAATTGGCAGAGGCGCGGGCGGGCGGTTCGCCGGTCAGCACCAGGGTGCAGTGCAGCCCGTAACGGGCGGCGGCGGCAGCGGTCTGGCGGCAGTGATTCGATTGGGCGGCGCCAGCCGAGACCAGGTGGGTGGCGTTGCGCGCGCGCGCCTCGGCGACCAGAAATTCCAGTTTGCGGGTCTTGTTGCCGCCGAAGGCCAGCCCAGTTTGATCATCGCGCTTGATCCAGAGATGGATGTCAGGTGACTGGTGACTGAGGTGTGGCAGGGCCTCGATGGGCGTAGGCAAATGGGCGAAGAAAAAACGTGGCAGGGTGCGCATGGGTATACCTCGGCTAAAGAAAATGCAAACGTACGGGAAAACGACACGGGCGGCGGCTTCTTGTGCCGGCCAGCGCGCTGAAAACATAGTATATCGCATTGCGCGTATCATTATGTCATGCGCTTGTTACCTGGCGGTCGGGGGCCTTTTTTATAATGCCGGTACACGATTTCGCCGCACAGGAGTTGGTTATGACAAATCCACGAATGGCCACACTGGCGCAGTTGCTGGTGCGTTATTGGCTGGAAACCAAACCCGGCCAGCAAGCGCTGATTTGCACCTCGCCGCCGGCGGACGAACGCACCCTGGCGGTGAGGGCCTCTTGTCCGCAGACGGGCGGGCGCAACGTTTCTGGCTTGCATAGGGATAGGTTGGGTGGTAAGAGCGTCGCCGGCATCCTGGTGGATGACGAATGCTTCCGCGAGAACGGGCATCCGGTGATCTGAGCGATGCTGGAAAATGACTTTTACCCGGCCATCCGGCGCGGCGACCTGGAGACGGTGTGGTCTATGGTCGCTCAGCAGCCGCACCTGCTGGAAAGCCGCCATGCGAGCGGGGTTTCGCCGGTTTTGTTTGCGCTCTACCATGAGCAGCCTCGTCTGGCGCTGTTCCTGGCGCGGCGTCAAAAGCAGCTGGATGTGTGCGAACTTTCTGCCCTGGGGATGGCGGGAAAACTGCGTCGCCGCCTGATGCAAGAACGGTCTCTTGTCGGGCAGGTGGCGCCGGATGGAACGCCGGCGCTGGGGTTGGCGGCCCGCTTTGGACGTTTGGCGGCCTGCCGGGTTTTGCTGAGGCAGGGGGCGGAAATCAACCGGCCGGCGGAAAACGAACTGGCGTATACGCCTCTGCACCAGGCTGTTTTGGGGCGCTCGCTGGTTGTGATGCGTTATCTCCTGGCGCAGGGCGCAGATCCCAACCTGGGTGACGCCGAATGGCATACGCCGCTGCATCTGGCGGCGGCCAAGGGGTACCGGGAGGGGGTGCGGGCGCTGCTCCGTCATCGGGCAGACGCCCGTCGGCGCACGCGGAGCGGGATGACGGCTGTCCAGCTGGCACAGGCGCGAGGGCACGGGGAAACGGCCTCGCTCCTGCGGCGCGCCGCTGCGCCGCAAAAGTGAAGGGTGCAGCTCCTTGAGGAAAGGGTAAAGCGGCGAAACCAACGCCGTTTTTTCTTGTGTTGAAAACTTTTTGTGACAAAACCTGTGTGCAATGCAAAAAATAGTACTATAATGAAATTATATTCACGAGGGATGGACGCCCTGGTGTGTGAGGAGGTGCAATGAACAAAGGGAAAAGACTGGCTTACTGGCTGGGGGGAGGGGTTCTCCTCATCGTCCTGGTCATTGGGTCGTGGGCTGCGGTGGACGCTTCGATTGCGGCGACCTCCGAGGCGCCGTTTTGCGGGCTTTGTCATGTCATGGAGCCGATGGTGGATTCGTACTACGATTCGGTTCATGGCGGGCAAAACCCTTATGGCGTGCAGGCCGCCTGTGCCGATTGCCACCTGGAGCACGGCAATCCGTTGACGGAACTGGCCACCAAAACGAGGCTGGGGGTGCGCGACTTGTGGACAACGATGACGCAGGACGAGTTTGCCCTCGACTGGCAGGCGATGCGTGAAGACCACAACGATTACGTCTTCGACTCCGGTTGTCTGCAATGCCACCGCGATTTGTCTTTGATTGAGCAGGGGCGGGGAGAACATGAGAAATACCTCTCCGGCCTGATCGACAGTCAATGCGTGGACTGTCATGAAGGGGTGGGGCATGAAAACCTGAACCGCTACCTGTTGCAATCGCGCTATCGTTATTCTGAATAACCGATCTGGAAGGAGAATGTTTGCATGAAACATGCCAAATGGTATTTCTTGGCTTTGTTGATGCTGCTGGCAGCGCTGACGTTGGCTGCCTGTGGCGGTTCTTCGTCAACACAAGCGCCGGAATCGGCGGTCGCTCCCAATGCCCAGGGATTGACCGACCAGGCGCGCGAATGTATCGATTGCCATGCCGAGGAAACGGCGGGCATCGTGGCAGACTGGGACAGCAGCCGCCACGCTGAAGAAGGGGTGACTTGCGTCGATTGTCACCAGGTGGAACCTGATTCGCCCATGGCGCTGAAGAACGTCGAAGGGCATGAAGACTTGGAGATCGCCGTCTCCCTGCTGGTTCCTCCTTCGGCTTGTGCCGAGTGCCATGAAGATCAGGTGGCTGAGTTCAACGCCAGCGGACATTACCGGGCTGCGCTGCAGGTGGAAGCCAAGGACAGTATGCAGACCCTGATGTTCGTTCACGAGGGGCGCGAACATCCCGAGTTCAGTGGGGCGCCGGGCGAGACCGGCTGCTATCAATGCCACGGCGTGCGCATTGAGGTCGATGACGAAGGCAAGCCCACCAACCACACTTACCCGGTTTCGGGCATTGGCAATATTTACCCGAACGGCGAAGTGGGCAACTGCGTTGTTTGCCACACCCGCCACAGCTTTTCGTTGGAAGAATCGCGCAAGCCCGAGGCCTGTGCTAGCTGCCACCTGGGGCCGGACCATCCTGACATTGAAATTTACGAGAATTCCAAGCACGGCCAGATCTACGCCGCGGAAGGCGAAACCTGGAAGTGGGATTCGGATCCGGGCGATTGGGAGCCGGGAGATTACCGCGCGCCCACCTGCGCCACCTGCCACATGAGCGGCATTGGCGAGCTGCCGACCACGCACAACGTTTCGCAGCGGCTCTATTGGAACGCCTGGGCGCCGGAATCCAACCCGCGCAATTCGGATGACCCCATGTCTCCGCTGACGGGAGATGCCGAAGCCGGCCGGGCTGAAATGAAGCAGGTGTGTGGAGAGTGCCACGCCTCCACCATGGTGGACGGATTTTTCGCCAGCGCCGATGACGCCGTGCGCCTGTACAACGAAGCCTACTATCAGCCGGCCAAGGCCATGCTCGACGATTTGGCCGAACGCGGCCTGCTGCGCGACAACCCCTGGGAAGACGAATTCCAGACGGTTTACTACTACCTGTGGCACCACGAAGGCCGCCGCGCGCGCCAGGGCGCCTTGATGGGCGGCCCAGACTGGGCGCATTGGCACGGCTTCTTCGATTTGCAGCAAGACCTGTATCGCTTGCAGCAGATCTACGACTACCGCATCTCCACCGGCGAGATCGGCGAGCCGTAAACGCTGGCAGAAAACAATCAGGGATTCCCGCGCTTGGGAATCCCTTTTTTTACGGGTTAGGCCGCCTGGTTGTGCAGTGAACGAAAATCCCCGTCCAGGGCGCGTGCTCCCTGCAGGTAGGCCAGCAGCATGTCCAGCGCAGCCTGGGCGGAATGGGCTTTGTTTTCCAGGCGATCGCCCTGCCAACAAAAGACGCGCGCCCACGTGCCATCGGGGGCAGCCAGTCCCACCCAGGTGGTACCGACGGGTTTGTCTTCCGTGCCCCCGCCGGGGCCGGCGATGCCGCTGACGGAAAGGCCGATCTCGGCGTTCAGCGTCCGGCGGATGCCGGCGGCCATTTCCAGGACGGTTGCCCGGCTGACGTCCCCGTGGGCGTTGAGCGTATCCCAGGAGACGCCCAACAGGCGTACTTTGGCTTCGTAGGCATAGGCGGTGACGCTGCCCAGATAGTAGGCTGATGACCCGGGAACGTTGGTGATGCGGTGGCCGATCAGCCCGCCGGTGCAAGATTCGGCCACCGCCAGGCGCAGCTTTTGGGCGGTCAACAGATTGCCAATCAGATGTTCTGCTGTGTTCATGCGGCCATTATACCGAAAAAGGCCTGCCGCTGCGGCAGGCCTTTGCCTTGAACGGGCAATGGCTTAGGGCATGGTTTGGATCTGGCTGAAGACTTCGCCCATCGAAGGGCCGATCAGCAGCAGAACGAGGGCGATGCAGCAGCCCACCAGCAGGAAGATGAGCAGGGCCGGCAGCAGGGCGGCGGCCACTGCCTTCCCCCAGCTGAAGCGGTTGACGGCTTTGACGGCCACCACTTGCATGTAGATGCTGTAGAAGGAGAGCAGGCTGCCGAAGATGCCGCCGACGAAGGGGATGATATTGAGCACGGACGAGATCAGGCTCACCGGCGCGGCGATGCCGCCGTAGAGGTACATCAGCGAATCGAAGTTGCCTTCACCACCCATCAGTTTGGCAAACCATTGCACCAGCGCCGTGCCCAGGGCGGCAAACAGGGTGACGAACGCCCCCATGAAAGGCGCCATGCAGAGCAAGGCGATCATGCTGACGCCGACGGTTTCGAGCATGTCGCTGCTTTGCATTCCGCCAAAGAGGAAGGTGATGAACATGGAGACAGCCGAGGCCAGGAAGATCCACAGGTAGGCTGTTTTGGCCTGGCCGCCGACAGCCAGTTGGGCGTAGGTCTCCTCTTTGGGGCTGGTCAGGATGGCTTGCCAGACGCGCAAAGCCTCGTTGAAGGGGGACTCAT
>WGAD01000382.1 GCA_015489255.1 Anaerolineales bacterium
GGGTGGAGATGGCATAACCGGTGTGCAAATCGCCAGTCAGGATGAAGACGTTTTCCACGCCCAAGCGAGCGATCAGGCTGAGCAGGCGGCGTCGCTCGGCGGGGAACCCCGGCCAACGGTCGGCGGCGATATCCAGATGGAAGTGAAAGAGCACTGCGGAAGAACTGACGATGAATTTGACGGGGAAATCGTCGCGCACGGCACGCAGCCAGGCCTCCAGCGCCTGCCATTGGGCCTCGTCCAGCATTTGCCGGGTGTTGCGGTTGCGCAGTCGGCGGGTGCGCGTATCGAGCACGAAGAAGGCTGCGCCGCCGACGGTGAAGGTATAGGCAAACCCGCCCGGGCGCAGCAAGTTCGAGTCGGAAGCCGAAGCAATGGAAGGCGGGGCGTGCATGGCCTGGTGTTCGTAATAGGCTTGCAGGGCGTCGAGCACGCGGCGCCGATCCAGTCGGCGCGCCAGCGGCGCTTCGCGGGCGGCCCAGCGAAGAAAACGATCCCAGGGAGGGATGCGCGGGGCCAGATAACCCTCCTGTTGCCAGCGCCAGTCGTCATCCACCTCGTGATCGTCCAGGATCATGTACACCGGCAGGTTGCGCCACAGGGCGCGCAGCGGCGGGCGAGAGAAATTCCAGGCGTACACAGCGCGGTAATCGTCCAGGGTGAGCGCAACCCGACCCAGGCCGTTCCCCTGGGGGACATCGGTATACACCTGATCGCCCAACATGAGCAAAAAACGCCAGTCTTCCCGGGCGCGCAGGCTGTCCATGCGCCGGAAGGTTTCGCCGCTATCGGGTCTGCTGGGGAGAAAACAGGAACCAAAAGCAAACCGAAAATTGCGCGCTGTGCCGGCTGGCGGCAAGGTGGTAAATTGGCCTTCTGGAGAGGGGGGCGGCTGGGCGGTGAAGGTCAGCGCGTAGTAATAGGTGGTTTCCGGCCGCAAGCCGTCGATCGCCACCTGGCCGGCGTAACCGGTGGACTTGCGCAGCGGCGGGCTGAAACCGGCGCGCCGGGGGGCGGTGAAATCAGGGTCGGTGGAAAGCCAGGCGTGCAGACGGGCCGGGCCGTCGCTGCGTGCCCAAAGGTTGACGTGGGTATCGCTCAAGCCGCCGATGATCGGGCCGAGGATGCGGTTTGCCATCAGGCCTCCTGCAAGGGATTTGACGCCAAGTATATCAGGGTTGTGGGTTAGTCGGCGTAAGCCAGGCCGCCGCTGCGGGGATCGGGAGACAGGCCTTCCCAATCCTGAAAGGTGAGATGGTCGGGCGGCGGCCAGCGCTGCGCCCGCAGGCGCAAGAAGATCTCGTGGTAACTGGCCGGAATGGCGGCGGAGGCCTTCAGCCCCAGTCGGGCGGCCAGCGTCCGTACCTGCGCGGGAGAGTCGGCCTCGATTTCTATAAATTGCCCGATGGGGGTTTCGTCCAGGGTGACGAGAGCCGTCTCCCAGCGGTAGAGGGCGCGGTATTTTTCGTAGATCCAGATTTCACGGTAACCAAGAGCGGCCAGGATCTGCCGCATGGTTGCGAAGTCTTGGACGACGACCTCCAGCTCGGTGCGCGTGCGCACGCCATCTTGCTCCGTCCCTGGCCCTTTCCAGGTCAGGCGGGCATCGTCGCCGCGACGCAGGCGCAAAACCTGGCGGCTGGCCGTGAGCCGACCCTCGGGCGTATCGAAGCGCAGGTTATATTCATGGTGGCGGGGAACGATCAACCTGGCCCCCAGGCGGATCAGGCGGTCAGCCAGCGGGGCCAGGTTGTGCACCAGAAATTTGGCTTCTGTTTCCTGGCGGGCGGGAGCGGTCATTCGACGCTGAGCAGGGTCTGGCGTTGTTCCACGTTTTCGCCAGGCTGAACGCGGATGCGCTGCACCACGCCATCGCGCGGCGATTTGAGCTCGTTTTGCATTTTCATGGATTCGAGAATGAGCAGCACCTCGCCTTTTTTGACTTCCTGCCCCTCCTGGACGGGGATGGCAACCACCAGGCCGGGCATGGGGGCCTTCAGATGATAGGGGCCGGTTTGGGTGGCTGCGCCGCCGCCTGCCAGCCGCAGCCGTTTTTCGCGTTCGTCTTCGATGCGGGCGCGGTACTGGTGGCCGGACATCAGCACTTCCCATTCGTCTTCGTCGCGGTGGACGTAGGCTTCGAAGGATTGTCCGTTGATGATCAGCGAATAGACGGGCTGCCCGCTGACCTGGGTGAAGTCCACTTCCAGCAGCTGCCCGTCCAGCCGAATGTGTCGTTCGTCCAGCACCTCGATGGTGTATTCTTTTCCGTCGATGGTGGCAATATATTTCATGGCTTGTTCTCCAATCAGCGGTGCAGGCGTTCCCAGCGACTGACCCATTTCCAGTTGCTGGTATCGCGTTTGGCCGGGCGGATGATTTGAGCGGCCAGGCGGGTTTCCCGATCGGCGACCAGGGTGGCGATGATGGCGGCCACGTCCGGGCGCAGCGGCGCGGTGCGTTCCACCTCCTCCATGCGGAAACGTTCTTCCACGAAGCGGGTATCATATTGTCCGCCCATAAAGCGGTGCGAATCCATCATGGTCTGGTGGAAGGGGATGTTGGTGCGAACACCGATCAAGCGGTATTCTTCCAGCGCGCGGCGCATACGCAGGATGGCTTGGGCGCGGGTTTCCCCCCAAACGAGCAGTTTGGCGATCATCGGATCGTAGTAGGGGGTGATTTCAAAGCCAGCGTAAACGCCCGTATCGACGCGGATGCCGGGGCCGCTGGGGATGTTCATGTGCGTAATGCGGCCGGTGGAAGGCATGAAGTTGTTGAAAGGGTCTTCCGCGTTGATGCGGCATTCGATGGCGTGGCCTTTGAAGCGCACATCTTCCTGGGAATAGGAGAGCTGGCGCCCACGGGCGATGCGGATCTGTTCTTTGACGATGTCGATGCCGGTGACCAGTTCGGTGACGGGGTGCTCTACTTGCAGGCGGGTGTTCATCTCCAGGAAGTAGAAGTTTTTGTCTTTATCGACCAGGAATTCAATGGTGCCGGCGTTGACGTAGTCTACGGCTCGGGCGGCCTGGACGGCAACCGCACCCATGCGCTGCCGCAGGTCGTCATCGACGAAGGGGGAGGGCGATTCTTCCAGCAGTTTTTGGTGGCGGCGTTGCAGAGAGCATTCGCGCTCGCCCAGGTGGATGACGTTGCCGAAGGTATCGGCCAGGATTTGGATTTCAATGTGCCGCGCGCCGACGATGAGTTTTTCCAGGTAAACGTTATCATCGCCGAATGAGGCTTTGGCCTCGCGGCGGGCGGCGGTCAGCAGGGCGGGCATTTCTTCCAGCGAGCGGACTTCGCGCATTCCTTTGCCGCCGCCGCCAGCGGTGGCTTTGATGAGCAGAGGGAAGCCAATGCTTTTGGCGCGTTCGAGAAGCTCTTCATCGCTCAGGTTGCCCACGTCTTCGGTGCCAGGGACGACGGGCACGCCAGCGGCGCGCACGGTAGCGCGGGCGATGGCCTTGTCGCCCATGGCGGCGATGGCGGAAGGCTTGGGGCCGATGAAGACCAGGCCGGCATCGAGAACGGCTTGGGCGAAATCGGCACGTTCTGCCAGGAAGCCGTACCCGGGGTGGATTGCGCCGGCCCCGCTTTTGAGGGCGGCTTCGATGATCTTGTCGCCGCGCAGGTACGATTCGCGCGATGGCGCTGGGCCGAGCAGGTAGGCTTCGTCGGCGTAGCGCACGTGCAGGGCGTTGCGGTCGGCCTCGGAATACACGGCGACTGTTTCCAGCCCCAGTTCGCGGCAGGCGCGCAAGATGCGAACGGCGATCTCCCCACGGTTGGCGATCAGCACTTTATTGAACATGGTCTCTCCTCCCTAAAGGGGCATGGTGCCGTGTTTCTTCGGCGGGTTGTTATCGCGTTTGTTTTGCAGCATTTCCAGGGCGTTGATCAGGCGCGGTCGGGTTTCGCGCGGTTCGATGACGTCGTCCAGGTAGCCGCGTTCGGCGGCGATGTAGGGGTTGGCGAATTGTTCACGATATTCTGCGACCAGTTCCGCCTTGCGCTGGACGGGGTCTTCGGCTTCGGCGAGTTCTTTGCGGAAGATGATGTTGACGGCGCCATCTGGCCCCATGACGGCGATCTCGGCGCCGGGCCAGGCGACGTTGAAATCGCCGCGGATGTGTTTGCTGCTCATCACGTCGTAAGCGCCGCCATAGGCTTTGCGGGTGATGACGGTCAGCTTGGGGACGGTGGCCTCGCAGTAGGCGTAGAGCAGTTTGGCGCCGGCGCGGATGATGCCGTGGTGTTCCTGGTGGGTGCCGGGCAGGAAGCCGGGAACATCGACAAAGGTCAGAATGGGGATGTTGAAGGCATCGCAAAAACGGACGAAGCGGGCGGCTTTTTCGCTGGCGGCGATA
Source organism: Anaerolineales bacterium (assembly GCA_015489255.1). GTDB lineage: Bacteria > Chloroflexota > Anaerolineae > Anaerolineales > Villigracilaceae > S143-42. Next base: position 4,374 of record WGAD01000382.1, read on the forward strand.
TCCAGCACCCCGGCCAGGACGGCGGGTTGGTTGGCAACGATGCCCACGACGTGCCCGCCCAGGCGGGCGAAACCGACGACGATGTTCATGGCGTAGCTTTCATGAATTTCAAAGAAGTCACCGTTGTCCACCACCCGCTGGATCACATCCTTGAT
>WGAD01000383.1 GCA_015489255.1 Anaerolineales bacterium
GTCCTGCCTACGCCCACCAGAGAAGCCACCGCCACCCCCTCGCCAGAGCCAACGCCCGTGTACGCCCGCGTCCAGGCCACGGTTGGCAATGGGGTGCTGGTGCGCGCCGAACCGCCGGACGGCCAGGTGATCACCTCGCTGCTCAACGGCTACCTGGTCATCGTTTACCCGGAACAGCACATCGAAAACGGCGCCGTTTGGGTGCGCATCCAGGCCACGCTCCCCGATGGGCGCACCATTGAGGGCTGGGTGTTGCAAAACTGGCTGGCTACAGCCACGCCCTCATCCAACTGGTGAGCCAATTCCTTCCCAAGGAGAAACAGAACCCATGCCTATTCACTTCGGCACCGACGGCTGGCGTGCCGTCATTTCCGACACGTTTACCTTCAGCAACCTGCGCATGGTGGCGCAGGCCATCGCCGATGCCATCGCCTCCGAATATTGGGACAAGCGCGGCAACGGCGGGCAGCAGCCCGACCCGAAGAAGATCGTCATCGGCTTCGATACCCGCTTCCTTTCCGATCGCTACGCCGGAGAAACCGCCCGCGTGCTGGCAGCCAACGGGTTTACCGTGCTGCTGGCCCAGGCCGACGCGCCCACCCCTGCCATTTCTTACGCCGTCAAACAACAGAACGCCATTGCCGGCATCGTCATCACTGCCTCGCACAATGCCCCCCGCTACAACGGTCTAAAGCTGAAAGGCGACTACGGCGGCTCTGCCCTGCCGGAGCAATGCCGGCGCGTGGAAGTGTACATCAACGACAATGAAAACCAGGCCCGCGGCCCCAACCTGATGGACTTTCACAAGGCGCGCGACCTGGGGCTGATTCGCAAATTCAACCCCATTCCGGCCTACTACAACCACCTGCGGCAATTGATCGACGTGGACGCCATCGCCGACAACCCGCAGCGCTTCGTGGTCGATTCCATGTACGGTTCCGGGCGCGGGGTCATCAAGGGCTTTTTGCAAGGGACCGGCTGCGAGATCACCGAAATCCGCAATGAAATGAACCCGGGGTTCGGCGGCATCCACCCGGAGCCGATCGGGCACTACCTGGGCGCCCTGGCGGGCGCCATCAGCACCGGGAAGGGTGATTTTGGCCTGGCAACCGACGGCGACGCCGACCGCATCGGCGCGATGGACGGACAGGGGCGGTTCGTGGACCCGCACAAGATCATGGCCCTGTCGTTGCGCTATCTGGTGGAAAGGCGCGGCTGGCGCGGCGCCGTTGTCCGCACCGTATCGACCACACGGATGATCGATCGGCTGGCGCAACGGTATGGCCTGCCGCTTTACGAAACGCCGGTCGGGTTCAACCACATTGCCGATTACATGATGAAAGAAGACGTGCTCATCGGCGGAGAAGAATCCGGCGGCATCTCTTTCCGGGGGCACATTCCGGAGGGAGATGGCATCCTGATGGGCCTCTTGCTGGTTGAAATCGTGGCCGTAGAAGGAAAGCCCCTGCACAAGCTGGTTGACGATCTGCTGGAAGAGGTAGGCCCGGCCTACTATGAGCGCACGGATCTGCGCCTGCGGCATCCCGTATCCAAACCGGAAATGGTCCAGCGCCTGCGGGCGCAGGCCCCGGCCTCTCTGGCTGGTCGCCGGGTGGCCGAGGTCAGCGATCGGGACGGGGTGAAGTACATCCTGGACGATGATTCCTGGTTGTTGATCCGCCCTTCCGGCACAGAGCCGGTCTTGCGTGTGTACGCCGAGGGTCGCAGCCGCGCCATCGTCCGCGACCTGCTGGCCTACGGAGAACAAGTCGCCACCGAAAGCGCATAAAGCGCACTTCATGCCCCTGACGCAAACAAACCTCCCGGGCGGGAGGTTTGTTGTTTTGCAGGGAAAGAAGCCAGCGCTCAGGCGGCGCCAGGCGCCGTTCGCAATTTGCGTGCCAGGAAGATAATGATGACAAAGGCCAGCCCCATCACCAGCAAGCCCGGCAAGCCGACTTCGTCGGCAAAGCCCGTTGCCGGCAAGGCCGTTGTCGTCGGGATGACGGTCTGCTGGGCCAGGGCGGCCTGCGTCAAGGCGGCCTCGATGGTCGCCGTCACATAGGCGTTGTCGGGGGTCGGCGTATCCGTTGGCATGGCCACCACCGGCGTCGGGCTGGGAGTCGGCGTATCGGAGGGGATCGGGCTGGGCAGCGGGGTGGTCGTCCAGGCGAGGGCATCGGCAGTGCCCGTCAAACCGGCGGCGATTTGCGTGTTTTGTGCCGCCACTGTGGCCTCCTGGTTGAGCCGCTCGGCCCGCTGTTTGGGCGCCACGAAGAAAACGTAGGCGGCAAAGCAAATCAGCGAAAGCAAGATCAGGGCGCCCATGCCGCCGGCGACCATCATAAAAGTGCGGTTGTTGTCCGCCCCGCCTTCTTCGCCTTCTTCGGCGGGGAAATCCATCGTGGGATCGTCTTCCGGGAACAAGGCATCTCCGGTGCTGAAGGGATTTTCTGTGCTCATCTTTTTCTCCTCTATTCACGCCTCGACATGCTCAAGGCAGTAATTCCAGGTTCGTCAAGGGAACATACGCGCGTTCGCCATTTTCCAAATTCACCTGCGCCACATAAGCCCGGATGCCGTTGGGCAAGCGCTTGCGTTGCGACAGTATCCGATGGATAACGCCCACGGCGCCGGCGTAAGGCTCCAGGTTCATCAATACCTTATCCCCGGGCGCCAACAGGCGGGCCGGTTCCAGTTCTTCCATGCCGGAAAGGCTGGCAATTTGGATCACAACTTTAGGCGTATGCCCGCGTAAACGGTTAAACTCCTGCGCAAACAACGTTGCCCCGTTGTCGTCATTGGTCGTCAACAATTTGAACGCCGCCGAATTCATCGGTCGTTTGCCCAGGCCATCCGTGGTCATAATAGGGAACGGCATCCGCCGGGCCAGGGGTATCAGATCTGGATTCAAGCTCGACAGGATTAAACCGCGCACCGGGCTGTCTTTGGCTGCTTTCAGGGTGTTGGCATCCTGGCAATGTCCGCCAACCACGATGTTCCCGCGTCTGCTAACATCCACATCTTCCGGGCGCAAGACATCCGTTGGTTTTTCGAGGACCGAAAAGATGGTGCCAGTGTCAAAGCGCCCGTTGCCCCACAACCCTTCGACCACGGTACCTTCGGCTTGAATCACCGCCCCCCATCCCTCGTGCACTTCCGTCACCCGTCCTCCCAGGCCGGCCTCCAGGTTTACCGGTTCGCGGGCGACCTCCAGCAAAACCTGCGGGCCGCTTGTCAGCAAGACCCGACCATCCTGCGGGGCGCGCAGCGTGCGCGGTGGGACACCGCCGATCTGCAAGAGGGGTTCACCGGCTTTGACGCGCTGCCCCTCCTTGCACAAGATCTTCACTTTTTTGCTGTCCTCGCCCAGGGAAAGCAGGTCTCGCGCATCTAGCAAGATGTGCTGACGGCCAATCAACGTCTCCGCAATAATGTCGTTGGCGCTTACTTGCTGGCCGTTTTCAACCAATACACGCCCTGGACGCGGCAAAAGACGCGCTTCCCGAATTGAGGCGATGCCAGCAATCTGACGCAGTTTGCGAACGATCATCTCAACCTCCCAGCGCCCAGAGCCATTTTTTCATCAGTTCGCGCCGCCGCACCGGATCTTCCGGCAACGAGAGCGGTCGTCCACGTGCATCGATCACCAGGCCCAACAAACTGCCGTTGACTGTAATTCGGTGAGAACGCCCCGGGCCAAAACCGGCGTTCATGCCGCGCAGCGGCTCGATCATCACGCTGGCGCGCTGTCCAGGCGCCAGGGAGATCACCTCCAGGCCGCCCTGCTTGATCGTCATCCGCGTTTCGTCGCCTTGCTCCGTTTGCACGGTGATCTTCAACACCGGCGTCCCCTGGCGCGCCGCCCCTACCGGCGCGATCACCGTCGCCAGGTTGGTAAAGGCAGCCGTTTCCAACACTTGCGCCGCCGCCAGGGCGTTGACCTCGCCTATCACCCCCAGGCCGGCCAGCAAGTCGTTATCGTCCAGCACAAAAGTCGTCACGCCAACCGGCTGCAAGCCGTCCAGCAGCGTCAACAAGGCCTGCCCGGGGGTTGGCGCCGAAGTAAAGACCTCGCCGGCGGCGAAAATTGGCTCCACCAGGGGCAGCAGCCGCGGGTGGAGAGAAATCGCCGTTGCGGGCATATCGCGCACAAAGGCTTGCACCCCCAGCCAGAGCACTTCGCGTGCCATCGCCTGTTCGATGGCCGCCGTTTCCTTGCTCATGGGCACATGGTCCGGGTAGAACACCTTGTTGTACAGGTATTCACGCACTTCATCGGCGGAGATGTCCAGCGTCAGCCAGCGTTGAATCCGCTCTATGCTGGAACGCTGCAAGGCGCGCATCAGGCTGTCGCCCAGGCCGAGCGGCAGCGTTTTGGATTGCCAGAGACGCCCATAGGCTGCATGAAGGCTCACACTGGCCGAGCCGAGGTCCACACTCATTACGCCTTTGGGGGAATCATAAATCGCGCCCAGCAAACGAACGGTGCGCCCTTGGGCAAAGTTGGTGGGCAGGATCATCCCCTTTGTCCAGGTGATGAGTTCTTCGATCCCCTCAAGCCAACGCCCCTGCAAGCCGGCCCAGGCGCGCGCCAGTTCGTTGGCCGCTGGCAGGAGGTTTTCGTGGTCCAGGGTCGGTCGAATGTTGGGCGCCAGGTGCACGTTTTCGGCGACGGCTTCAAAAGCTTGCTGTGCTTCCGCTGCCAGATCCTGGTTGCCTGCGTACAGGATGGTCGGACGGTTTTCCGGGCTGGCGAGGTAGCCTCCCAAGCCGATGACCTCAAACAGGCGTTCCAAAGCCTGCGAGGCACCGCCGTCGGTGCCGCCGGCCACGATGATGACATCCGGCTTGCGGGCGGCCAGAGAATCCAGCTGTTCGCTTACGGAACGGGTGTCATTAATATGCAAGATGTCCACCACCTGGGCGTACAGCATCTCTGCCAGGCGACGGGCGCTTTCCACGGAGACCTCTTCCAGCAAGCCGGCAACCGCTACCTTCAACAATGGTCCGGCGGAAAGCACCGCCGCCACCTGATCAACGCCTTGCCCGCCATCGGTCGAGGGAAGGATCAGGCTGTCGTCATCCATCAGCAAGGTGCGGCCGGTTTTCTCTTGCAGGATTTTTATCGCCTGCCGCGCCCCCACCATCAGATCGCGCACCGGCGGCGTTGTGGTGCTGGGCGCGTCTGCATAGGCGATGAAACGATACCGCCCCTCCACCACATCGAACAGGACGGCGCGCGTGTTGATGTTGCCGATATCTAAAACCAGGATGGAGACATCATCGACTACAGAGGCTGGCATCGGGTCACCCTATCAGGGAAAAGATGAAATCGTATAAAAACGTCACGCGCTCAACCAGGGAGCCAAAAGCCGCCGCAAAGGCCCCGGCAAACAGCACGCCCAGGGCGATAGCAATGAACACCTGCCCCAACCAGGCCACGCCGCTCATCAGGCGGCTGCGTTTCCCCTGCCGACGCGGATTGACGCCGAACTGAAAGTACAGCAGGGTGACCAGCGTCCCCACCAGCACCACAACGCCATCCAGCAGGCGTTCCATGCCCGCTGCATCGCGCATGGCATCACTGGCTGCCGGCAGGGAAACGGTCTCAACCACCAGCGGGATGAGCGTGCCCGTCACCACACCGCCAACCGCTACGGCCGCGCCGACACCCACCATCATCGCCAGCACAGGCCGCCCCATGCGCGAAAGGCGCGGCGTCAACGTACCCAGCAGCATGACAGACAGCAAAAGGGGAAAAATCAGCAACATGCGTTCCGTCATATCGCCGAACACAAGCGGCACAATCAGCCTGGGGTACAACACCTGGTGCCAGGCAACCGCCGCCACATAACCCGCCGCCACACCTACGAAAAGGTAGCTCGCCAGGCGGAAGAGGGGGTTATCTCCCACAAGGTAACTGAGGATCATCACGGTTATGAGAAAGGCCACCGGGCCGGAGATCAAATCCAGAGGAAACGTCATCGTCAGGCCTCCGCCATCGCCGCCTGGCGGCGTTTATCTTGCCAGCCAGTCACCAGGCTCCACAGGCTGCCCACCGCCACCAGCAAGGCGGCCAGGGTCAATCCGACGCTATACGCGCTCCAGGCGTTGCCAGGAGCAGGGAAACCCTGCAAGACGCCATACGCCTGGCCGCCAGGCACACCCGTCACCAGGCCAGCGATCTGACCGCTGTCATAATATGGGCGCACCAACGGTTCCGCCTGGGCACTGATGACCATCATCAAAGGCACATCTGGGTGCAGCCCCGTGGTTTGTTCCACCCACTGGCGGGCCAGCGTGGGGTCGTGCGTTGCCACCAGAATCAGGCTGAAGTCGTTCAGAGATTGCACCGGCAAATCCTGCCAGGCAGGCTGCCCCTGGACATCCTGCGGCAAGGTCGTCGTCGGCGACAACGCCCACCCCAGGATCCCAGCCGGGCCGCCTGGCAGATATCCCAGTTGAAGGGTCTCGGCGGGCAATACGCGCTTCCCCAGGGCCGATCCGGTGGGGGAGGTGGAAAGGGCTACCAGCGGCACGCCGCGGGCTTGCAGATGTTGCATCACCGGCGAAAGCGCCCACTCCATTTCACCAACGTAGGCCGGGTCATAATCGATCACGATCAACGCCGGTTTTTCCACCTCCAGGGTATTCATCACCTCCATAAAGGCCAGTGTTTCCGGCGGATATTTGTTCATCTCCGGCACCACCTGGACCCCGGTCAGGTGAATCAAACTGATCACCAGCAACAAGGCCAGTGACAACCCCCAGCGGATGAAGCGCAAGGCGCCGTCTGTTTCTTCTGTGTCCACTGCCACCGATCGCTTTTCTTCTTCCAGCAGGGATTCCAGCAAGGCCATGGTCTGCTTTTGCCCCTCGCTGACCTCCAACTTGTAGCCCTGCAATTCAGGCTTGCTGGTCAATGCGATCTGATCGTTAATTGGCAGAACGCCCCGCAATCCGGCCAGCGGGCCCCATTCTTCCGCCGACTCCCCGCCCAGGTCCGATTGCAGGGTTTCGTCCAGCACGTCTTCCAATGGACGCATCGACTGCACCCAGGATGGGAGATCCGCCGGAGCCAGGCTATCGTCATCGGTTTCAGCTGGCAGGGAGCTTTCCTCTTCGCCATCGGCAACGGGCTTCAAGGCTGCCAACCAGTCTGGCAAGGCCTCGTTGAGGGCGTCCAACCCCTCATCTTCTTCCATAATCAGGGCGGGGGCGCCGGTCTCCAGCGGAGGCGCCGAGAGAGAAGCCTCCTGTTCTTCCTCCGCAGCCTCCAGAGGCGCCGCCTCCTGCAAAGCTGCCTCCAGCTCAGCCACCGAGGCGCTTTCTGCCGACTCGCCCATCAAATCGCTCAGGCCGGAGAGCCAGTCCGGCAGGTCATCGCCCGCCAGGGCCGGTTCGGATTCCGTCGTCTCGGCGGCGGGCGCTTCGGCGGCGGGTTCGTCCGCGCTCAGGCCGGAGAGCCAGTCCGGCAGGTCATCGCCCGCCGGGGCCGGTTCAGATTCCGTCGTCTCGGCGGCGGGCGCTTCGGCGGCGGGTTCGTCCGCGCTCAGGCCGGAGA
>WGAD01000384.1 GCA_015489255.1 Anaerolineales bacterium
GAATTGGACACGATCGCGGACAAGCTGCTCGACGATTTGCTGTCCGGCCGCCGCCCGGTCTCCCGCTGGCGCAGCAGTTTTTTCCAGGTTTTTCAGGTTCACGATCTCGAAAACATTCTGCTGGAGCGCACGCAGAAGGCCTTGTATCCCGTCTGCGCCACTTCCGGGGAAGCTACTTATTTCCTGCCGCATTTGCGCGAGCGGCTGGCGCCAAGCACAAGCGAGGAAACCGGCAAGGCCACCCTGCGTTCCTGGCGCGTGGAGCTGCCAGCGCGGCTTTCTCTGCTGGTGACGCATGGCAATTATGACCCGCCGCATTTGCGCGCAGACATCGCCGGCGTCTGGCTGCACGCTTTCGGATCTGATGTGTTTCTGCTCGAATGGCAGGCCATGGCCGACAGCCGGGACGCCTGCCTGCAAAATCCCTGCGAAGATACCGCGGATGCCCAGGGCGTTCCTTCCCCCTTGCCAGAAGAAAGCAACCCGTGCCTGTGGCGGCATTACCTGAATGGAGCAGAGAAAGATGGCTGGTCGTTCGCGCAGGTCATCGATTTCATTGCCGTAGCGCGCCATACTTGGCTGAACTATCCTCGTCCGTCGCAGAACGTGCCACTGAAAATCACCCTGTGCGATGCCGAAGGTAAGGCGCTAGGCGAACTGACCTATGAGGCCTGCGAACAGGGACAAAAGGAATGGAAAAAGCCGGAATCATTGCCCGTTACCGGGCCGTTGCGGGGGCTTCTGGAGAAGGCGCTGGGCGAAGGCCCCGCCAAGCAGGCGAAACTTTTGTTCGACGATCGTGCCCGCGTACTGACGTCGCTGACATTGGCTGGTGCCGCGCCCAGCGCGGAAAGCCGCACGCAGCGTTTTGATCCGCTGCTGGCGCGCCTGAACATGGTCGATCCCTACGACGAGGGTCATCCCTACGACGACGATTTCAGTCGCCGCGAACTGGATGAAAGCCGCTACAAGCGCTTCTGGGGTTGGGGCAGCTGGTATCTGGCCACTGACCACAGCTTCAGCTTCGTCAGTTTCCGTCATCCGCTGGAATGCGGCATTACGGGCTGCGGCGCGGGCTTTGCCGAACGTGAGATACACGGCAAACACATGTGCGGCATCTATCGCAGGATGTGGATCCTGGGGCTGGCGCAACAGGCCGGCCTGCTGGCGCTGGCGCTGGAATTTGATCGCTGGTTCCGTCAGAATGAGACCTCTTTGGAAAAACTGACCAGCGTACGCCAGAAACTGCACGAGTTCCTTTCGTTGCGATCGTTCGAGCGCGTTTCCAGCCAGGTGCAGGGCATCGAGCTGTATGACCATATCCGCGCCCGCCTGCGTCTGCCTGATCAGATCGAAGCGCTGCGGCGCCGCATCGTGGAGCAGGAGGAATTCATCGATCGCCAGCGGAAGGACGAGGAGGAAAGAAGACGCCAAGATCTGGAGTGGGCGGCCAAATGGCTGGGCCTACTGGTGGCCGCTGCCCTGTTCCTCACCGCCTTGCTTAGCATGAACAACAAGAACTTTGCTCTCCCCATCGGCGAATGGCTGAAAGGTTTCAGTAATTGCCTGCTTTACTGGGATCAGGACCTGAACCAATCCCTGATATTTGGTTTCACGAGTATCGTGCTGGCGATGATGACCGGCCTTGCCTGGAAATATCGGCTCATGCGCATTGTCATCGGGATAATGGGGCTGGCGATATTCGTTGCCCTACCCATTATCATCCTTTTCGACCGCTTTTTCCGGTAATGATAATGTTGGCTGCGAGAGCCGCTTCAGCGTGTCTTCAGCCAGTGTTGACGTCGGCGGCTCCACGCACCAATCAATGAGCGGCATGACGAAATCATCCAGCACCGAGCCCCAGCCCTTGGGTGGTAGCGTTTTGTCCACCAGCACGCGCTTACGCAGCTCCTGAAACGGTTTGAAATTGAAGTGGCCATTGTCCTTCGGCGCAGGCAAGGACAGCATGGCCTTCTTGTTCTGGCCTTCCGGCACGAAATCCGGATTGGACAACATCAGCAGGGCGATGATGTGCCGGGCGCTCCAGAAGTGTTGCCGTGCTGCTGCTTCCGTCAGCTCTTCTTTCTTCTGTTTCTCCTGGTTTTTCTCCTGTTCCTCTGTTTCCACCAGCCAGCGCCCCATGTGCACCTCGAACGCCTGCATCAGGGCATCGGCCTGCGCCGGCCAGTCCGCCGCCACATCGGCCAGCCGCCACCCCGTCTGCAAGGGATTCTGCCGCAACCAGCGGCAACCCACCGCCTTCACCTTCAGTTGCCCCAGCCCCTTGTTCTTCAGCCGCCCGGCCATGTGACAATAGGGGAAATCAGTTTCCTGTTCGTCGAACACCGCGCGCTGTCCGAATGATATGGCCCACAGCAGCGCCCCCAGCTCCAGCGGATGCAGATTGTGGAAACGGATGGGCAGGACGAAACGCGCTCCTTTCTCAAGCATCCTTACGCGCGAAATAACATTCTTGCGTCGCGGATCGAAACGGCGCATTTGGGCCAGCGCCTCGTTCA
>WGAD01000385.1 GCA_015489255.1 Anaerolineales bacterium
CCTGAAGGGTTGGCTTGTGCCGTCAACGCTTGGGCCGTCAGGCTGAAACTGCGGGCGGCGGCTGTGGCGGTGAGTTGCAGGGCGGTCAGCTGCGGCTGGTTTTGCAAATAGATGGTGAACAAGCCGCCGAGAACAGGGATGAGCGCCAGCAAAATGGCGAGCAAGGCCGAGTTGCCTTTTCCTTCCGATTCAGGCATGGGGGGTGTCTCCTTTCAGGGTTTCGATCAGGGCGTAGATTTGACGGCGTGGATGCCCGCTCTCTGTCGCCAGGCGTTTGGCCAGGGCGGAGGCTTTCTCTCCGTGCGACAACCCCTCGCGGACAGCCGCCAGCAGGCGGCCCTCGTCCCAGGCGGCGGCCTGCCTGGACGCGCCGCGCGGCGAGATCACCCTGGTGGTGCGCGGCGGGTGGGCGGTGCAGTGCGCTTGCAGGGCGGAGAGCGGGGCGGTGATAATCTCCTCATGCAATTTGGTCAGCTCGCGGGCCAGGCTGGCTTCCCGATCGCCGAGCGCGGCCTGCAGGGCGGCCAGATCGGCTTGCAGGCGGTGCGGCGTAACCAGGAACAGAAGCGTGTATGGCAAGTCGCGGATGCTGTCGAGCAAGGCGCGTTTTTCGCCAGCTTTGCGCGGCAAATAACCAAGGTATAGGAAGGCGTCGGTGGGCAGGCCCGAGGCGGCCAGGGCGGCGATTGGAGCGCTGGGGCCGGGGATGGGCCTCACCTGGTGGCCGGCCGCCCGCGCAGCCCGCACCAACCGATATCCGGGGTCGTTGATGCCTGGCGTTCCGGCATCTGAAACCAGGGCGCCATCGCTGACGGCCAGTTTTTCCAACACGCGCGGCACGTTTTTAGCGAAATCGTGGTAGGCCAGCAGAGGCGGGTGCGGTTGTATCCCCAACAGGTGCAGCAAACGTCCGGTGACGCGCGTGTCTTCGCAGGCGATCCAACCGACGGTTTGCAGCACTTGTCGGGCACGCGGGCTGAGATCATCCAGGTTGCCGATGGGTGTTGCCACCAGGTAGAGGGTGCTCATGGTCTGATTGTATCAAACCCAAAGCAAAACAGGGCCGAGAAAAGGCCCTGTTTGTGAAAAAAGGGGAAATTCTTTCAGCCAGAGACATGCACAGCGGGCAGCTCGTTGAGCGCTGCTTGCACGGCCTCGGCTGGATATTCATAGTCTTCCAACTGTCCGTTGAGATAGGCTTCGTAGGCGGCCAGGTCGAAATTGCCGTGCCCGGACAGGTTGAACAGAATGACCCGTTTTTCGCCGCTTTCTTTGGCTTGCAGGGCCTCGTCAATGGCCGCGCGGATGGCGTGTGCGGATTCGGGCGCAGGGACGATGCCCTCCGTGCGGGCAAAGGTCAGGGCGGCTTCAAAGGTCGCCAGCTGTTTGACGGCCACGGCTTCGATCAGGCCGGCTTCGTAAAGGGCCGAGACGCTGGGCGCCATGCCGTGGTAACGCAGGCCGCCGGCGTGGATCTTGGGCGGGATGAAGCGGTGGCCGAGGGTGTGCATTTTGACGATGGGAGCCATGCGGGCGGTATCTCCGTAATCGAAGGCGTAAATCCCACGGGTTAGCGAAGGCGTAGCCGCCGGTTCGACGGCCAGCAGGCGGGTGTTGCGGCCATTGCGCAGGTTTTCGCGCAAGAACGGATAAGCGATACCGCCGAAATTGGAACCGCCACCCACGCAACCGATGACCACGTCGGGGTATTCACCGGCCAGGTCCATTTGTTTGAGCGCCTCTTCTCCGATCACGCTCTGGTGGGTGAGCACATGGTTGAGCACGGAGCCGAGGGCGTATTTCTTCTTGCCGCCAGATGTGGCCGCGGCCTCTACTGCCTCGGAGATGGCAATGCCCAGTGAGCCGGGGTTGTCCGGGTCCTGGGCCAGCAATTGGCGGCCAAATTGCGTGCGGTTGGTGGGGCTGGCGTACACCTGGGCGCCGTAACTTTCCATCAACACGCGGCGATACGGTTTCTGCTGATAGGAAACCTTCACCATATAGACTTCTACGGGCAAGTCGAAGAAGTTGGCGGCGAAGGCCAGCGCCGATCCCCATTGTCCGGCGCCGGTTTCGGTGGTCAGCGCCTGGGTACCGCTGATTTTGTTGTAGAAAGCCTGGGGGATAGCGGTGTTGGGTTTGTGGCTGCCGGAGGGGGAAACGCCCTCGTATTTGAAGTAAATATGCGCCGGGGTGGCGAGCGCTTTCTCCAGTCGCCGCGCGCGGATCAATGGGGTGGGGCGATAGAGTTTGTAGATTTCGCGCACTTCCTCCGGAATCTCGATGTACCGCTCTGTGCTGACCTCTTGTTGAATGAGCGGCATGGGAAAGAGCACGGAGAGAAAGTCTGGCGTGACCGGCGCGCCGGTTTGCGGGTTGAGCACCGGCGCGGGCGGCGTGGGCATGTCGGCCAGAACGTTGTACCAGAATTTGGGCAGGTCATTCTCAGAAAGCAGGAAACGGGTTTGATCTTGAGAGGCCATGTTTTTTTCTCCTTGATGAAATGGGCATTAGGGAACGAAAACGAAAGATGGCGCGGAGGGCGAGGCGTCTTGTTGCTGTTCATCCAGCACCTCATGGCTGGGACGGGGAGGGGGAGTTTCCAGATAGAGGCCCAGGCGCTCATCCAGGTACAGAGGGGTCGTTTCAGGGGTCATGCGGTTGCTCCTTTCTGTCAGGTTTAATCAAAAAACGTCCATCCCACGAAGGGACGGACGTTCAATCCGCGGTGCCACCCAACTTAGGCCAACAAAAAAATCCCCGATGAAGCAACGGGGACAGCCAGCCTCACTCATTCCGGGTACGGCCTCGGTAGAGGCTTATACCCTGGCCCGATAACGGGGGCAACCGGCGCGGGCTACTGCCTTTCGGGTTCGCCTTGCGGCTCCGAGGCCCATTCAACGCTTCCGTACGGGCAGGACTTTCACCGGTCGCCTGCTCTCTGTACCGCCGTGAATGCGTTTACTCTTCCTCTTCACAGCCTTTGCTTGATGATGGGCCGATTATAGAGCCTTTTTCCCTGGTGTCAAGGGTGTCGAGCGCAATTCAGATCTTGCGTCAACGCCGGGCGGGGGGCGGCAAGGCAGATGGACTGATAAACGAGCGTCTTTGGAGCAAAACGCGGTGATGTTACATGTTCCGCGACAATATTGGTCTAAATAGGAAAATGGTACTATGCAAAAACGGTAACAAAAAGCGACAGATATCGTCATACAGGGCAAGATGCAACACAAACCCTACGAATAACCTTTTGGAGGTACCCAATGACCTGGATTGTAATTTTGGCACTGATTGGTTCTGTAGTGGGCGGAGGCACGGTATACGCCTCGCAAGACGCCCTGCCGGGCGATCCCCTGTACCCGGTGAAAGTGAGCCTGGAAGAAGCCCGCCTGGCGCTGGTTTCGGGCGAAGCGGAAGCCGAACTCTACGAACAGTTTGCGACTGAACGCCTGATTGAAGCGCAAACCTTGATGGAACAGCAGCAGTTTGCCGAAGCGGCCATGGCGCTGGAAGCGCTGCAGCAGGTGGTGTCGCAAGTACAGCAAATGCCGCCGGAAGAACAGCAGCGGATGGCCGAAGCCTTCAGCCAGGTGGCGATGCAGATGGAACAAGTGCGGGCCACGTTGCAGCACCGCGAGCAGGCCATGACGCAGGCCGGCCAGGTGGCAGAAGATGAAGCCATGACGGGCCTGGAAGAAGCCATAGATGCGTTTGAAAAGAGTTTCGAAGCCATCGACGAGATCGTTGCGCACGCAGCTGACGGCGTGGACGATGATGTGGAAGAC
>WGAD01000386.1 GCA_015489255.1 Anaerolineales bacterium
TCACCGGGCTGTAAGGCGCCAGCGAGGCGCCCAGTTCCACCAATTGGGCGATGCCCGACCCGGGGACGCATTCCGCCACCCGTTTGGCGTCCTCCACCGTGCCCTGATTCACCGGCACATCGATCAGAGCCGAAAGTTCGCGGTAAATCCGTTCAATATCTGCCTCGTCGTCCGGCAGGTCTGCCGGCGTAATCGTCACCGTGTAAGAAGCCACATTGCGCGCCAGGACGATGCCGTTGCGGTCGTAAATGATGCCCCGCGGCGGCGGGACGCTGATCGTCTGCGTAAAATTTTCCTCGGCGCGGGCTTGCCAGGCCGCCCCCTGGACGATCTGCAAATTGAACAGTCGCCACACCAGGGCCAGCGCCACCAAAAGCATCACGCCGACCAAGGCCAGCGTCCGCCGCCGATCGACCAGTTCGGTTTTCATGCTTCCACCTCCTCGCCGGCATATACCCAGTACATGAGTTCGCGCACCAGGAAATACACCGGCAACGCCCACAGCAGGTTCAAAAACGCCGAGGGCAGGATCACCAGGGTCAATGCCTGGGAAAGGCTTCCCAGCAAGCCGCCGTGCAAGATCCACAAGAGGAAGTACATACCCAGGCCGCCCAGCAGCGAAACCAGCAAGACGAGCCACAAATACAGCCAGAAGCGGCTCTGCCAGGCACGGCGGCGCAGCGCCCAGGCCAGGGTTGCCCCCAGGAGATACACCGCCAGATACGCCCCGGGCGGCATGGCCGATCCCAGTTCGGACAGCAGGGCCGCTGCAGCGGCCCAGAGCCACATCCCCCGCCCTACCGGCGGCTGCACAGCCCAGGCGATCACCGCCAGTAGCAACACATCCGCCGCGCCCGAAAAAAGCGTGACGCCGCGCACCAGCGTTGATTCAAGGATCCACAAGGCCGCCAGCACAGGCAGCAACAGCCATTCTCGCATCAGGGTGTTGTATCCAACAGGGGGGTAATATCTACCGGGCGGAAGTTGGTGATGACGAGGACAATTTGCAGCCGATTGAAATCCACCACCGGCTGCACCACCGCCGTCTGGAAGATTTCGTAATCCAGCTGACGCACGCTGACCACCTGCCCCACCAGCAAATCCGGCGGATAGTTGCCCCCCAGGCCAGAAGTCAGCACCACGTCCCCAATTTCCACATTGGCATCCTGTGAAAGCATATCCAGGGTCAAGTCGCCCGTCAGCGAACCGCGCAGCATGGCGTCGGCGTTGGCGTTCTGCAAATGAACGGAGACCACCGAATCGGCATCGGTGATCAATTGCACACGGGCGGCATCGGCGATCACCGCGTCCACCCGCCCAACCAGCCCCTTATCGCTGACGACGGGCATACCGCGGCGAATGCCATCGTTGGACCCCCGGTTGATGATCACATAACGTAAAAACGGGCTGGGGTCGCGCCCGATTACCAGCGCCGCGCGATAAGTGTTTTCCGGGTTGGCGCGGGCAAAATCCACCAGCGCGGCCAGGATTTCCGTCTGGGCAACCTTTTGTTCCAGTTCAATCACCTGGGTTTGCAAACGGGCGACCTCTGCCTCCAGGGCGGCATTGCGTTGCTGCAAGGCGGCCATGTCGCGCGGCGCGGTGACGAAATCGCGCACGGCCACATAGCGCACGGCCACCCAGGTTTGGGCGTTCACCAGCGAGCGGGTCAACCCGCGCGAGAAAACGCCCAAATAGCCCCCAAAAGCCAGCGCGAGCACGCCAATCAACACCAGCGCGACGACCGTGGATTCCAGCGGTCGTGAGCGAAAAGGTTTCATAGGCATCTACGATGCAGTCGTCGCGCGGCTGGCCGTCCCTCGCTCCAGCCCAACCAGCAAATGCTCATAGCGCGCAAAGTCATCGAATACCATGTCGGCGCCGCGCACCACGCAGGTCAACGGATCTTCCGATACCCAGGCGCGCAGGTTGAGTTCATCGGCCAGGTAATTGTCCAGCCCTTGCAACATGCCGCCGCCGCCCGCCAGGGCGACGCCCGTATCCATCAAGTCGGCGATGGTTTCCGGCGGCAATTCGTCCAGGAGGTCGCGGATGGTGTCGGCGATCACCTGGACGGAGG
>WGAD01000387.1 GCA_015489255.1 Anaerolineales bacterium
AACGCATCAGCATGTTCTCGCCTGGGAGGAACTGGACCAACGGTGGGCCGCGTTTTGGAATCGGGGTGGATATGCGTGATCCGCGGCGGTCAGGAAGCCAAGGAGGCGTGACCATGATATGGGCCTCTTGAGAGAAAGGCTGTATTGGTTTATGTATGAATCTGCGGATAGTAGGCGGTAGGCCCTGTATAAGTTTTGGAGACATGCTTTGTCATAATTTGTGCCAGTCTTTCAGCCAAGCCTCAAGTTCTGTGGCCAGACGATAACGAGCCCGGGTATAGTCTTGCCGTTTGCCCTGACGGAAAATTACTAAAGCCTCGAAATCAACCGCGTCCATGTGGATATCATCCTTCAGAATATAGGCCGCGGTCACAAAAGGCTTACCCCATTGGTGTACTTGTTGCCAGGCTTGGGCCGGTGAAGGCCGATGGCGGGCGAATAAGGGTTCCCGTTCGGCCATGGCCAGTGCCAAGGCTGTGGCCTTGCGCAGTAAAGTTATCCCCCGTGCGCGCAATGCGCTGCGGCGAAAGCGGCGGTTGGCTTCGCGGTTGGCTTGCAGTTGCTTCTGGCGTTGTCGTACGATATGAGCGAAGTCAGCCTCAGCCTGCGATTGGCTGGTAGCGTCCCAAGGAGGCAGGTTACGCCAGTGATTAAGAACCTGTCGCAAAGTGTCCAAAGTCTCCAGGCGGCGAATTTGTCCATCTTCGGTGCGGATATACCAGGCCACGGTGCGCGGCGGACCGTCATCTTGGAGCACCAGAATGCGTTTGGGCTCGCTTTTTTCCGCCGCTAAGGTCGCTGTGGCTTGCAGGCGAAGCAGCCACGTTTCCCACAGAGGAGTGCCGTAAGTAAGCAAACGTACGCTATTGGGATGCGCATCGAATACCTCCGGGCGAAAAGTCACCTGCAGGCTGCCCCCCTTGCCGTCATCCAGTGAAAAAATGTCGTCGCTGATGGGATGCAGCCCGTATTGTAGGGCCGGACTCTCGGCCACCCATTGGGCCAACGCTGCCGGCGTCCAAGGTGGAGGTGGTGCCTTTTGTGTTTTGGAGACCTGTTCACTCCACGCATCCAGATCAAAGGCGGTGGCTGCGGTTGTCTGCTCTAACTGTTGAAGTGCCTTCTCCAGACGGGCCTCTTGCTCTTCCGGCGGCAGTATAGCCAGTTGTTCCAACAAATCTTCCACCCGCAGGAGAATGGGCTGCAAAGGACCGATAACTTGTTTGAAGAAGCCGATGCGCTCGCCTAAACGGCGGTATATCTTTTCCTCGATGGTGCCTTTGTAGAAGTAATGGTAAATCCACACCTCATCGTAGCGTTGCCCAATGCGGTCAATGCGGCCAATACGTTGTTCGACCCGCATAGGGTTCCAAGGCATGTCGTAATTGATGAGCACCCCACAAGTTTGTAGATTAAGACCCTCGCTGGCCGCGTCGGTCGCCAGCAGCACACGCACTTCACCGCGGGCAAAGGCATTCTTGACCTCTTCTTTGCTCTGCGTCCGCCAACGGGCACCGTCCCATCGCTCGCCACCACGACCGCTATAACAAGCCACCGCTGTACCGTAGACGGCTTTCAGGCGCTCGCGCAGGTAGTCCAAAGTGTCGGTGTACTGGGTGAAGACAATCACCTTGTCACGCTGGCTCAGAATTTCCCGCAAATCTTTCAGTAAGCGCGCGCTCTTGCTGTCATGGTCGCTTAGGTTATGCAGACGATCTATCAGGCGTTCCAGGGCACGGATTTCCTCTTGGCGTAGCGCCGTGGGCAATTGGTCCACCCTCAACAATTCGGTCAAGATGCTTTCATCATCGGTTTCCAACAGACGGGCCTCGGCGCTGGCTTCGTCGTCGGCCTCCAGCAAGGTGCTCTGGCGGCGCAAGGCTTCTAAGCGGCGCTCCAGGCTGGCACGCAGGGCGTAGAGGCTGCTGGTGAGTCGACGGCGGTAGATGGTGAGCACGAAACCCAACCCGCGGCGGTTTTCCTCGTAGCGACGATAGAAATGGGCGATGTAGGCGCTCACGGCGCGGTAGAGTTCGGTTTCTTCATGCCTCATAGGAATCCAGCGGGCTTTGGGACGTCGGCGGGGAACAGAAGCATCCAAAAGCCCTTCTTCCCGATAGCGGCGCAGTAGGGCACGAGTGTGACGTAACACCAGGCGGCGGATAGGCGTATGCTGGCGAGCCAGCCGCTGGAGCACCGCGGCCAGCTCCTCACGCCGACGTGTCGGTAGTTTCGCCCATTCGGCTTCGGGATCGGGCGCCTTTAGCAGACGGCGTAGGCGGCGCCGCTGGGGGCCCGAAAGAGCCTTGCTGGAGGCGTCGATTTCGCCCTCAGTGATCAGGCTCAGTTCGTCATGCAATAAAGGCAGGATGCGTCTCCACTCCGGTGGACGGCGTTGCAGAGCCTCGAAGTAAGCGAGAAAACGTTGTCCATGGTCGACAGCCCAACGCCCCGCCAATCCCAGTAGGTCGAGCAAATCCCACACTTCGATGGGATGCACCTGCATGGGGGTGGCAGTAAGCAACAGTAAGAATTCGGTGCGTAGCGCAAGGGCTTGGAGCAAGGCGAGCAGTCGGTTGGGACGATAGCGACGGAGGTCTCGAAAATCGCGCCGGCGGGCATGGTGGGCTTCGTCCACCACAATCACATCCCAAGGACGAGCCTGGAGCAAGGTTTCCCGCCGCTCGGAGCGGCGAGCCAGTTGGGCTGAGACCAGCAGCCAGGGCTCGGCCTCCCATGCAGCCGGGCCGGAAGGGGCGGGCAGGCGCTCCCTTTCATAGGTCAGGTAGGCTTGGCCATCATAGATGGGTACCCGCAAGTTGAACTTTTCATATAATTCTTCTTGCCATTGCCGTAGCAGCGATTTGGGGGCAAGGATGAGCGCTCGCTTGGCCAGACCCATGAGCCGTAATTGGCGCAGCACTAATCCGGCTTCAATGGTCTTACCGAGACCCACCTCGTCGGCAATGAGAAACCGCTGGGGGTAGCGGGTCAGGATGTGCTGCAGAATAAAATTCTGGTGCGGCCAGGGTTCTACAGCCGCTGTTACTTGGCTCAAGGCTTCGGCATTGGGGAAGAAAGGCGCATCGCGCAAAAATCGGGCCAGCCAGAAAGCGGGAGTAAAGTACTTATCGGGCTGCTCGTTCGCGCTTGAGAGACGCCGTGCTTTCTCTAAGGGGTCATGAAAGGGCGGCTCGATAGGTCGGTAGTTCACAAGGCGACGACGTACGGCTTCGGGGATAGGATAGGCCCGCCAGCCTGGGTGTTCGTTCCGCCAGATCCGCTCGAATTCTCGGGCGAAGCCCTCCACTCGTTCGTCTTCGCCGGGGAGCCAGGAGCGGAAGACAGAGAAGTCCTCGTAATTGGTACGCCATCCAGTGGCCGTCTCGTTCA
>WGAD01000388.1 GCA_015489255.1 Anaerolineales bacterium
CAATTTCGCCGTAATCTTTGAAGTTCGCCTTCCCCATCATCGCAGCCACTTTCGTGATCGCCGCGGTCAGGGTCGTCTTCCCGTGGTCGATGTGCCCCATCGTCCCCACGTTCAGATGCGGCTTCGTCCGTTCAAATTTCTGCTTCGCCATCTTTCTCTCCTTAGAAGGAAATTGACCTGTGAATGCATGATTACACACAAACAGAGCCCTCAATGGGACTTGAACCCATGACCCCGTTCTTACCAAGAACGTGCTCTACCGTCTGAGCTATGAGGGCCTGATTTGCGCCGATCGGAGATCGGTGCAGTGGGCAGGGACGGATTCGAACCGCCGAAGGCGTCTGCCAGCTGATTTACAGTCAGCCCCGTTTGTCCACTTCGGTACCTGCCCAGGTAACATGCCGGTGTCGGGTGACGCCGCCCCGGCTCCGAGAGCCGACGACGGGAATCGAACCCGTAACCGCCCGCTTACAAGGCGGGTGCTCTGCCGATTGAGCTACGTCGGCATGATGCGTAGCCGCCAGAGCAGCGCGATTATACCAAACCATTGAACGCCCGACAAGGGTGTTCACCTTGCGCTATTCCAACGGCGCAAAAGTTTATCAGGATTGCCCGCTACCGTCAAGCCCCAGCCGCTGTTTTCGGGTATAACAAAAAGGGAAATCTTTTCCGGAGGTGAGCATGGGAACGTACCGCATCCGCGATTTGAACGTCAACGAAAGGCCACGTGAGCGGCTGGCCCGGCTCGGCCCCAAAGCGCTGCGCGATGATGAACTGTTGGCGATTTTGCTGCGGGTGGGCATGGCCGGTGAAAGCGCCATAGCCATGGGGCAGCGTTTGTTGAGCGCCTTCGGCGGGTTAAGGGGCCTGCACCAGGCATCTTTTCACGATTTGAAAGCGCAACGCGGGCTGGGTGCCGCTAAAGCCGCCCAGCTGCAAGCGGCCTTTGAATTGGGGCGCCGCGTCGTCAGCACGGCCACCGTGCAGCGCCCGCTCATCCGCGGGCCGCAAGATGTGGCCGACCTGCTCTTGTATGAAATGAGCGGGCTGACGCAAGAAAACCTGCGCGTGCTGGTGCTCAACACCCGCAACCAGGTGCTGGATATCGTCGATCTCTACCGGGGATCGCTCAACAGCGCACAGGTACGCATTGCCGAGGTCTTCAAACCGGCCATCCTGCGCAATGCCGCCTCGGTCATCGTCGTCCACAATCACCCCAGTGGCGATCCTGCCCCCAGCGGCGACGATATCGCCCTGACGCGCAGCTTGCGCGAGGCCGGCAAATTGCTGGATATTGAATTGCTGGATCATCTGATCTTTGGCGGGATGCGTTATGTTTCGCTCAAGGAACGCAAATTGGGATTTTAACGCCGTCGGGGTCAATCATCCGCCAGCGGGCTTTGGATGAGCAAGAACTGCAAAAACGGAACGAGCAGCACCACACCAGCCAGCACCAGATAAGGCGCCAGATCGTGCAAGGCCAGCGCCCAGGCGTTTTCTCCCAGCACGGCTTCGCGCCATTGCCAGAAGAGCAAGTCCAGCGGCAGGCCATACACCCGCCAGATACCGCTTTCACAATCGCGGCCTTCGGCATAAGCGGCGATCAATTGCCGCATGGCCTCATCGCCGAAGCGGCCTCGCAGGTAACGCACAAACGAATCTGATTCGGCATAGGCCAGGTAGGCGCGCCCGGAATCCGGCGGAAAGGCCAGGCAAAGATCGTCAACCGGAAGAAGGGCGCGTTCATCGCGGGCGGCAAACAAAGCCTGGGTGTAACCAGGGTCGGGTATCACCTCCGCTTGAGAAGCCAACCCCTCGCGCAACCAAAGCGGCAGACGGGAGGCCCTGCCGCCGGTGCTCTGATTGAGCAAGAGGTGCATGACCTCGTGGGAGATGTATTGCTCCATCATCGCCCGCTGATCGACCCCCGGCGCCACCACCACCAGCGCCGCCGCCAAATCGGGATACGCATGGCTACCCACCCAAACCGCCGTCCCTTCGCCCAGCGCGCCCGCCAGATCTTCATACGATGCATAAATGTACACATCCAGCGCTTCGGTTTCCGCTGGCGCGGCCAGGGGACGCATCCTGTCCAGCGTTGCCAGGGCCACATCCAGGGCCGCCTGCCCAAAAGCCAGGTCGCCCGCGTACCAATGCAGTCGGATCGGCCCCGAGGTCAGCGTCTGCCAGTCGTAACGGTTGTCGGCATACACGAAGGTGTACGTTTCGCTGCGCATCGTTCCTGCGGCGCTTTCCACCCCATACCAGAAACGGACGATGGAAAAAGGCGGAAAAGACGCCGCCCGCAGGTTGAGATCATACAGGTATTTGCCATCTGCTTGCCAGGGCAACGGGATGGCTCGCGCCTGGGGTTCACCAGCCCCCTGCACGAAGAGCGTTACCTGCGCGCGTTCCGGCCCGCTGATGCGGGCAGAAAAACGCGCCTGTTCGCCAAACCGGTAGGAAACTTCCACCTCCGCCACCGCAATCCCTCCCTGGGCCTGTGCGCGCCCAACGACCAGGGAAGCCCCCAAGAAGAGAAAAAGCAACCAGCGTATCCGCACCTCAATGCTCCAGAAAACGCAACAAGAAAGTCACCGTCAGCGGGCTAAGCAACGTGCTGGCGAACACCGCCATGGTGACGTAGGCCGCATCCAGGTCGTACTCCACCGCCAGCACCGTGGTCGTCACAGCAACCGGCATGGAGGCTTCTATCAGGGTTGCCCGACCAAGATCCGTTTGCAGCGGGACGTGCAACGCCGCCAGCGCCGTCCAGGCCAGCAAAGGAGAAGCCAGCAAGCGCAACCCCAAGCCAGCGGCCAACATCCGCCGGCGGTGGGTGAGGGAAGCCTTGCGCAATTCCAGCCCCAGCAAGATGAGCATGGCCGGGATCGCGCCTTCTGCCAGCAAGCCGATCGTCCGCTCTAGGGCCAGCGGCAAAGACAGCGACCAGCGCCCCAGCAGCAGTGCAGCGGCCACGGCATACATCATCGGGACGCGCAGCATCGCCCGCAAGGCCGCCGCCAACGACAGCCGTCCCAGCGAAGCCACCAGCACCCCGGCTGTGTTGAACAGGATAGCCGTGATAATAAAATAAATCCCGGCAAAGGCTTGCGCCCGCTCGCCGAAGGCAAAACCCACCAGCGGCAGGCCGTAGTTGCCCGCATTGGGAAAGACGGCCGTCAAGATCAGGGCGGCCAACGCCAGGCGCGGCAACCCCATCCTCCGGCCAATCAGCCAGGCCAGCCCTCCCGTCAATCCCATGCCCAGGAACGCCACCGCCGCTACCTGCCAGACCTCCTGAACGGCCAGCCGGTTTTCGGCGATCAGTTGAAACACCAGCGCTGGCCCCATCAAGTAGAACACCAACCGTGAAAGCGGAGCCGAATCCAGATTGAAGCGAACGCCCAGCCAATACCCCAGACCGGCCGTCAGAAAGATCGGCCCGAGGTTGTTCGCAAACGTTTGCCAGACGGCAGCCATCAGGAG
>WGAD01000389.1 GCA_015489255.1 Anaerolineales bacterium
GGCAGCCGGGCGCCCGGGGGACGTGGATTCCGCTTTCTCCTGCGGACGGGCCGCCGCGGCGGCCCCGCTCTCGCCGACGGGTGGTTTCGCGCGTAGCCCGCGCAACCCCCGGTTCTCCCATCGCCAGAACTGGGCCCAGCGTTCTTTCAGGTAATCCAGCACACTTGGTTCGTTACGTTCAGGCATCATGCGCTTTTTTTGCGAGCAATGTAGAAGGTATAGGCGCCGTCGTCCGTCGGCTGGTCATCGGCAAAGGGACGCAAAAAGGCCAGCAGAGGGGCAAAATTCCAGCGCACCGTCGTCAGGTTCCAGCGTCCGGTCAATTTTTTCCAGATCAGCGAGGGCAAACCCAGGTAGTGCCCCCATTCCAACACGGCCAATGAGGCCGGCGGAAAATAATGCCACCAGCGCTCTACCGTAAAACCAGCAGCCTCCAGGCGTTGGCTCCAGGTTTGCGGATCGTCGCAATGGTGGTGGCGAGAGATTTTCTGAAAAAAGGCGCGATACGCGCCCGCCAGGGCCTTAAGGCCCAACGCATCTAGAGTGCGGGCAACGGACAGGTTGCGCTCGAATTGGTGGTTGGGCACACAAAAGACAAACAGCGCCCCCGGTTGCAGCACCCGCGCTGTTTCCGCCAGCACGGCCTCCACATGCGGGATGTGCTCCAACACGGAATTGCTGATGGCAGCCGCAAAAAAAGCGTCCGGATAGGGCATGGCGCCGCCATCGGCCTCGGTCAGCAGGCGGTAAACACGGCGGCCTTTGGCCTCGTGGATGGGTTCATGCCAGGGGTCCAGCCCCACATCCAGCGGGCGGCCAAAGGTCACCTGGGCGAAATGTCCATCGCCGCAGCCCACATCGAGCAAGGGCGAGGGAAGGTCAAGGTCTTGATAGTAGGAAGATTCCACCGCGCGCAGCAACCCGCGAAAGAAGGGCAAATCGCGCACGTGGAGGTAGAGGAAATCTTGCGCGCTCATACGTCGTCTTGCCAGCCTTTCGCTTTTCTCAACTCGGCAAAGATCTTCTCATAGGCCTGGGCAACGCTATCGGGATCGTAGGTATGCGCCAGGGCAGCCGTATCGCAATGGTAGCGCTCACGCTGGTCGAAAATCTTGATCAAACCACGCGCCAGTTCTTCCGCGCTGCCGATGGCAGCCACCTCGCCCATGTTGTGCATTTGCACGGGTTGCCGCACGCCGGGCAAGGCAGAGGCCACGCAGGGGACGTTGTGCAGCATGGCTTCGATCTGCACCAGCCCAAAGGCTTCTGTGGAGTTGAGGCTCGGCACCACCAACGCGTCCAGGTTTTCGTAGAAGGCATCCATTTCCTGCGGCGTCAAAACGCCCAGGAAGTGCCACCGTCCCTCAGCCTGATATTGCTCAATGCGCGGACGCAGCCGTTCAAAGTAGGCTTCCTCGCCCATCACATTGCGGTATTGCCCGGCAAAGAGCACCTGCGCCTGGGGATATTTTTCCCACACCAACGGCAAGGCATCGAGCAGGACTTCCACACCTTTTTCGGAAGCAAAGCGCGCGGCCATGCCGATGACCGGGCGGCGTTCCCGCGTCTGGTATTTTTGCGCCAGGGCCTCGGCAGACCCGGGCAAGGCGGGCGGTAGCACCACCGGCGGCAAGATAGTCGTCACTTTATTCCGAAAACGCAGCAGATAGGGGGAATGGTCGGCATAATCGCGGGTGTAGGTGACGATCCGATCCGCCAGTTGCCCGGCCAGGTTGTTCTGGAAGTGCACAACTGCGTTCACCAGTTTGTTGAACCAGCCCTCCGGCAGCTTCAAATCGCAATGATAGGTGAGCACCACCGGTTTCTTCAGCAAGCGCGCCCGAAAGGCCACCCCGGGCGCATCGAACTGGGGCAGGTGCAATTGCACCACATCGTGCTGGGCCACCAGACGGGTGACTTGCAAACCAAAGAAAGGCATGATGACGCCCTTGCTCAGCCGAAAGGCAACCGGAGAACGCACCACCCGCACCCCGTTGCGCATCTCCTCGCGCGGGGTAGAGGGGTCGAAATGTGAGGTGAAAACCGTCACCTCGTGGCCACGGGCGGCAAAGGCCTCCGCCAGCCGCTCAGCGTAGATGGTCAGCCCGGAGGTGTGCGGGCGGTAATAGGTGAGAACGGTGAGAATTTTCATGCCTGGAACCACTCCGGATGAGCCTGAACCCAGTCGAAGAGGCGGGTAACCCCTTCGCGCACGCTCACCTGGGGCTGCCAGCCCAGGTCGCGGGCGGCTTTGCGAATATCGGCAAAGAAGACGCGTTGGTCGCCCGGGCGCCAATCGCCGCGGGTAACGGGGATCTCACGCCCCAGCAATTCCTCCAACAATGGGCCAAATTCCGCCCAAATCGCAATGACGTTGTCCTTGCCGCCGCCCAGGTTGTACACCTGCCCGGCCGCCACATCCAGGTTATCCAGTGCGGCATCGTAGGCGTTCAGTAAGTCTTCCACATACAGCAAATCGCGCACTTGTTTGCCATCGCCGTAAATGGTCAGGGGGCGTCCCGTCACCGCGGCGATGACGAACCACGCCACCCATCCCTGATCTTCAATGCCAAACTGGCGCGGCCCATAAATGCACGACTGGCGAAAGACCACCGTCGGCAAGCCGTAGATGCGGGCGTAATCGCGGACGTATTGATCGCCGGTCCCTTTGGAACAGCCATAGGGCGAGTGAAAATCCAGCGGCTGCGTTTCCGGGCAGCCGTGCGGCAGGTCGGCATACGTCCAGCGGGTTTCTTGCTCGACAATCGGCACATCTTCCATGCCGCCATAGACCTTGTTGGTAGAGGCATACAAAACTGCCGGCTGGCGTCCGGAAAGGCGCGCCGCTTCCAGCACGTTGAATGTGCCCAGGGCGTTGATCTCGAAGTCCTGTCGCGGGTGGACGACCGAGGTGGTCACCGCCACTTGCGCCGCCAGGTGAACGATCACGTCCGCTTTCGCCGCAGCGGATGTGAGCAGGGCTGCATCCCGCACGTCTCCGACAATCAGATCAAAAGCCTGCTCGCCAAAGGTTTCGCGCAGCCAGGCCAGGTTGCGCGGCGCGCCCGCCCGCGAGAGGTTATCGTAAATTGTCACCCGTTCGCCGCGCTGCAACAAACGATACACATAATTGGAGCCAATAAACCCGGCTCCGCCGGTGATCAGAAAATGTTTACCCATCTTTTCTCCTACCAAAGCCAATCGGAAGAATCCTGCCAGTAGCGCCGAAGCGACCGCCGCCGTCGCCGGGCGAAGACTTGCACCGCCAGCATCCCAAAGGCAAACCCGCCAACGTGCGCCCACCAGGCCACGCCGCCGTTGATGCGCATATCCAGGCCGGAAAACATTTGCATAAAGAACCAAAGCCCCAGGTAGAGCACGGAGGGGATCTCAATGGTCGTCAGGAAAAAACCCAGAGGCACCAAGGTAACCACCCGCCCCCAGGGGAAAAGCACCATGTAAGCGCCCATCACCCCGGCAATTGCGCCGCTGGCGCCGATCATCGGCACATTGCTGCCTGCCGTCAAGGCCGCCTGCAAGAAGGCTGCCGCCAGGCCGCTCAGCAAATAAAAAACCAGATAGCGCCCATGCCCCATGCGGTCTTCCACGTTATCGCCGAAGATGAAAAGCACCCACATATTGCCGATGAAATGCCCCCAGCCGCCGTGCAAAAACATAGCGCTGAAAATCGTCAACCAGGCCTGGCCGCCGCCCTGCCAGAGACGGGCCGGCACCACCCCGTAGCGATAAATCAGGCGGGTCAGCCCCACGTCGGACAGGGAAAGCTCGAACAAAAAAACCAGCGCGTTCAAGGTAATGAGCAGATAATTGACCCACGGCACTCGCCGGGAAGGGATGGAATCTCTAATCGGCAGCACGACGGACTCCTTCATCTTGCGGGCGCAGGGTGTGATA
>WGAD01000390.1 GCA_015489255.1 Anaerolineales bacterium
ACCTATTTCTTCGATGCGCTAGTCGTCCGCGACCAGCGCACGGCCAGCCATTACGCTTACGGCGCGCTGGTGGCTTATCAGCCCAATCTCTTCATCCAGGTAAACTGGAGCCTGCTCGCCGGAGAGGCCGACCCCTACGCGATGCTGGCGGTCACCGCCGGTGACGATGTCCTCGGGTTGGACGATTTGCAAGTTGCTTCTATCGCCGGCTGGGTAGTCACGTATGCACCTTTGTTGAAAACCGCCTCCCCCAACCGCCTCCCCTACGGGTTGGCCGCCAGTTGGGCCTGCGGCGACCGTGAATTTGGCTGGAAGGTTTACACTCTGGCGGACAACCAGAGCCTCCCCTTGCTGGAAGAAGCCCTATCCCGCTTCGCCTGCACCCCCTAAAGGCACCTGAATTGCGGGTAAGGAGGATGGGTGTCATGGCAAGGGCGCATCGCGCCCGAAGCCATCTCCCGCATCGTCATACAGGGGATTGCTTCGCCCCTTGCGGTCGCTCGCAACGACAAAACGGATCCCTGTTGCTAATCCGCAACTCGGGTTGCAGGACAAGCGGCCTGGCTGAGGGCAAACGATCCGGCAGGGAAACGCGCTCAGCAACTTTTTGCCTTTGGTGTTTTGCCATTAGAAGAAGAAGGCCCACGTTCAACGAGGCCCACCATTTGCCCCACAACAGGAAGGCGTTATGTTCAAAGACAAGATTGCATTGGTCACCGGCTCAGGGCGCGGCATAGGTCGGGCGATCGCCCTGCATTTGGCCCGCGACGGCGCGCATGTGGTCGTCAACTATTTCCGCAACCGCAAACCCGCTGAAGAAACCGCCGCTGCCATCCGCGCCCTGGGAAGCCGGGCGCAGGTCGTCAAGGCCAACGTCGGCGATCTGGACGACCTGGCGCGCCTGTTCGACGAAACAGAGGCCGCCTTCGGCGGGCTAGACATCTACATTCACAACGCTGCCTCCGGCTACAACCGCCCGGCCTTGCAGCAAAAGCCAAAAGGGTGGGATTGGACGATGAACATCAACGCCCGCAGCCTGCTCTTTGGCGCCCAGCACGCCGCCCGCCTGATGAAAAAACACGGCGGCGGCCACATTGTCAGCATCAGCAGCCCGGGGGCCACCCGCGTATTGCCCGATTATGTGCTAGTCGGCACCTCCAAAGCCGCCATCGAAGCCCTGACGCGCTACCTGGCCGTTGAACTGGCGTCCGAAAACATCGTCGTTAACGCCGTCTCCCCCGGCGTGGTGCAAACCGAGGCCCTGCAACATTTCGCCGCCCTGAACGACGAAGGGCTGATCGAACGCACCATCGCCGCCACGCCCGCCGGCCGGCTGGCCACGCCGGAAGACGTTGCCCGTGTGGTTGCCTTTCTCTGCTCGCCGGCAGCCGAAATGATCCGCGGGCAAACCCTGGTGATGGACGGCGGCTACACGCTGCCAGTGGTCACCTGAGTTCCTCTTCGTCCAGCAAGATGACGCGCGCCGGCGCGCCATCCGCCCCGGCCAGCTTCAACGGCAGGCAATAAAGACGGTAATCCCCCGGCGGCACGTCCATCAGCTTCAACCCTTCGACCACCACCACGCCAGCGCCCAGCAAAATGCGATGTGTGGGCACCGGAGCGGCAAACGGCGCCACCGAAAGGTAATCGACGCCCACCAGCCGGATGCCGCGCGTCACCAGCCATTCGGCGCCATCGGGGCTGATGGCGGTGAAATCGCGCCGAAAGGCGGTCGGCGATTCGCGCCACAAGGCGGCGTTGCGCGTCCGCAGCAGCAGCCGTTCTACCCGTGGCGGGATGTCCGCCGCCTCCAGCGCCGCTGCGCTGATCGTTTCCACCTCATCCGGCAAGTGCACCACATGGCAGCGGCCGATCAACGCATCCAGGGGCAGGTTTTCCACCGTCCGCCCATCGTTCATGAAGTGGTGTGGGGCATCCACATGCGTGCCAACGTGCACGCTCATCGCCAGGGCAGTGACGTTGGCTTCCGCGCCCTCATCCATGCGGGCGATCGCTTCCAGGCGCACCTTCGGGTCTCCCGGCCAGACGGGAAACGAAGGCGAAATGGTGAAAGTCAGGTCATAAATCATTGCAGCGCTCCTGAAACAAGGGGGATGCGGTAGAATAGCGCATGAACGTTTCCGGGATGAATGCCCACCGCCTTCGTCCCGGGCAAGACAATCTTACCTCATTTCATCTGACAAAGGAAAGTATGTCACCCATTACCCGCGATTTGCTCGCCATCGTCATCCTGATTGTGCTCAACAACCTGCTGGCGATGACCGAGGCCGCCTTTCTGGCCTCGCGCCGCGCCCGGTTGCAGCAGCTCGCCAACGAAAAAAAGCGCGGCGCCCGCCAGGCCCTGGCCCTGGCCGAAGAACCCAACCGTTTTCTCTCCGTCATCCAGATCGGCATCACGTTGATCGACGTGATGACCGGCGCCATCGGCGGAGCGACGCTGGCGGAATTTGTAGCGCTCAAACTCCACAACTGGCCGGCCCTGGCGCCCTACGCCGACGCCATCGGCTTGACGCTGGTTGTGCTCACCATTACCTATTTCTCCATCGTTTTCGGCGAACTGGTGCCCAAACGCATCGGCATCTTGAACCCGGAGGGCATCACCACCGCCAGCGCCGGGCTGATGACCTGGCTCTCGCGCCTGCTCTCGCCCATCGTCCGCCTGCTCAGCCTGTCCACCGAGGGCGTGCTGCGCCTCTTCGGGGTCGATCGCACCGAGGCGCCGCCCATCACCGAGGAGGAACTGCACGTCCTGATCGACGAGGGCACGCAGGCCGGCATTTTCAAGGTCAGCGAACAGGAAATGGTCAGCGGCGTCTTCCGGCTGGGCGACCGGCGCATTTACGCCCTGATGACCCCGCGCACGGAGATCGCCTGGCTGGACCTGGACGACCCGGAGGAGGTCATCCGCGAAAAACTGGCCGCCAACCGCTTCTCCCGCTACCCCGTCTGCCGCGGCGATCTGGACGAGGTCGTCGGCGTGGTCAACGTGCGCGATATCCTGCGCCTCAGCCTGCAGTGCCAGCCGCTCGATCTCGCCAGCCTGTTGCAGCCCGCCATTTTCATCCCCGAAACCTCCTTCGCCGCCCAGGCGCTGGAGTTTTTCAAGGAACATCACGCCGACATGTTAATCGTCATCGACGAATACGGCGGCGTGCAAGGCATCGTCACCACCCAGGACATCGTGGAAGAGGTGGTCGGCGAAATTGAACACGATGCCCCCCAGGCTGTCCGCCGTCCGGATGGCTCCTGGCTGCTCGATGGCATGATGGCCGTGAGCGATTTCAAGGAATTGTTTGCCATCCAATCCTTGCCGCGCGAAGACGCCTACGACACCCTGGCCGGTTTCGTCATCACACGCCTGGGGCACATCCCCGAGGTCGGAGAACGCTTCGTCTGGCAAGAGATGACCTTCGAAGTGGTAGACATGGACGGGCGCCGCGTGGACAAGGTTTTGGTCAGCGGACAGAACCCGCCGCCCGCCGACGAAGGAGAAGACGATGCATGAGCGCGCCGTGATCGGCGGTCGCAGCGCAGTGTATGGCCGCCGGGGAATGGTAGCGACCTCGCAGCCCCTGGCGACCGCCGCCGGGCTGGAGATCCTGGCGCGCGGCGGCACGGCAGCCGACGCCGCCGTCGCCGCTGCGGCGGCCCTCAACGTCACCGAACCGACCTCCACGGGCATCGGCGGCGACATGTTCGCCCTCTATTACGAGGCGTCCACGCGCCGGGTGACGGCGCTCAACGGCTCTGGACGTTCACCCGCCGCCCTCTCGTTGGACAAGTTGTCCCGCGAAGGGATGCACGAGCTGCCCCCCTTCCACCCCTACACCATCACCGTGCCCGGTGCGGCCTCCGGCTGGGAGGCCCTGCTGCGCCGCCACGGCCGGTTGACGCTGGCGGATGTCCTCGCACCGGCCATTCGGCTGGCGGAGGAGGGCTTTCCGGTGGCGCCGATCACCGCCTATTTTTGGGCACGCGGCGCCGCCCGCCAGCTGGCACAGGGCCTCAACGGGCACGAACTCACCCTGAACGGGCGCGCGCCGCAGGCGGGAGAAATCTTCCGCAATCCGGGGCTGGCCCGCACCTTCCGCACCCTGGCCGCCAAAGGCGCCGAGGCCTTCTACCGCGGCCCCATCGCCGAAGCGATCGTCGCCGTGGTGCGCCAGGCGGGTGGCTGCCTGAGTCTGGACGACCTGGCTGCCCACACCGCCGATTGGGAAACGCCCATCTCGACCACGTATCGCGGGGTGCGCGTGTGGGAATGCCCCCCAAACGGCCAGGGGTTAACCGCCCTCCTGGCGCTCAACATTCTGGAGGGTTTCGACCTCCCATCGTTGCCGCCTTTCTCCGCTCGGCGCTGGCATTTGCAGATCGAAGCCCTGCGCCTGGCCTTTGCCGATGCCCGCTGGTACATCGCCGATCCACGCCATGCCCGCATCCCCGTAAACGAATTGCTGAGCAAAGCTTACGCCGCCCGCCGCCGAAAGCAGATCGACCCGCAGGCGGCCACCGTGGACGTGCGCCGCGGCGCGCCCTTTGCCGCCTCCGACACGGTTTACCTGGCCGTGGTCGATGCCGAGGGTAACGCCTGTTCTTTCATCAACAGCAATTACATGGGGTTCGGCACCGGCATTGTGCCCCCGGGGTGGGGCTTTACCTTG
Organism: Anaerolineales bacterium; assembly: GCA_015489255.1. Taxonomy (GTDB): domain Bacteria; phylum Chloroflexota; class Anaerolineae; order Anaerolineales; family Villigracilaceae; genus S143-42. The sequence goes on from WGAD01000390.1 coordinate 4,683, forward strand.
CAAAACCGCGGACATAACTTCAGCCTGCGCCCGGGACACCCCAACGCGCTGGCTCCGGCAAAGCGCCCCTACCACACCATCATCCCGGGGATGCTCACCCGCGCAGACGGCAGCCTGTGGGGGCCTTTTGGGGTGATGGGCGGTTTCATGCAGCCACAGGGGCACGTACAGGTGGTCTCCGCTCTCGTGGACGATGGGGTCGATCCCCAGGCGGCCCTGGATCGCCCCCGATTTTGCATCGCCAACGGCGCTGCCGATGGCTGGGTCGGCCTGGAGGCCGGCGTGCCCGACGATTTGCTACGCGCGCTCTTCGAGCGCGGCCACCCGTTGCGGCTGGTCGGCGGCTGGGAACGGGCGCTCTTTGGCCGCGGGCAGATCATCTTGCGCTCGCCAGAGGGCACGCTGACCGGCGGTTCGGACCCTCGCGCCGACGGTTGCGCCATGCCCCTCCTGTAGCCTAACGCCGCAGATCGCGCAAGGCCTCTTGCAAACGGCGCCATTCTGCTGCGCGCAGAAAGCGCCATTCGCCGGGGTGCAGCCCCGCCAGCGTCAGCGGTCCAATGGCCACCCGCACCAGGCGCAGGGTCGGGTAGCCGACGGCGGCTGTCATCCGCCGCACCTGCCGTTTTTTTCCCTCGCGCAAACGGATTTCCAGCCAGCTGGTGGCGCCGTGCGGGGTCACCGGCTTTTCGCGCGGTGGCAGGGGCGGCGGCGGGATGCGTCGCGCCCGCGCCGGGCGCGTCCGCCGTCCGCGCAGCACCACGCCCTTCTCCAGTTGCCGCAGCGCGGCCTCGTCCGGTTCCCCTTCCACCTGCACCCAATACGTCTTCTCCAGGTGATACCGCGGATGGGTAATACGATGCGCCAGTTTTCCGTCGTCAGTCAACAGCAAAAGCCCTTCCGAATCCATATCCAGCCGGCCGGCAGCGTACACGCCCGGCAAAGAGATGAATGCCGCCAGCGTCTTTTGCCCGGGTTCGCCGGTGAACGCAGATAACACCCCATAAGGTTTGTAGAACAAAATTGTCGTCATAAGCGCCTCCTCAGCGGGCGGCTATTATAATACCCGCATGACCCTGAACGCTGAGATCCGCCTCTGCCCGGCCTGCAATTTGCGCTACCCCTGGTACGAGGGGCAGCCGGCGCGCGCGGCCTGCCCCCGTTGCGGGCAACGCACCCAACGCCGTGCCTCCTGGAAGCTGACCCCCGGGCAGCCTTTTACTCCGGCGGCCCCGCCGCCCCGCCCGCTGGCGCTGGCGCTCGACAACCTGCGCTCCGCCTGGAATGTGGGTGCCATTTTCCGCACCGCCGACGGGTTGGGGGTGAGGCACATCTACCTGGGCGGCATCACCCCCACCCCGGAGCATCCCGGCGTGCGCAAGACAGCCCTGGGCGCAGAACACGCCCTCCCCTGGACCTCCGTGTCTAACCTGAGCGCCGTCCTCGCCGATCGGAGGGCCGCCGGCTGGACGATCTGGGCGCTGGAACAGGCCCCCGGCTCGCAGCCGCTGACGCAAACGCCCCCTCCCGAGGGGCCGCTGCTGCTCATCGTCGGCCACGAGATCGTCGGCGTCGGGCCGGATCTCTTTCCCTTGTGCCACGCCCTGGTTCACCTGCCCCTGCGTGGTAGCAAGCGCTCGCTCAATGTAGAGGTGGCAACCGCCATCGCTCTGTGGCAGTTGTCGCTTTCGGGTACAATTTCTGCATAACTTTGTGCTTGTCTGGAGGAGCCATGTCATCTCACCGCGCCCCATTGCGCCGCTCGCGCCGCCGCCGCATCATCGCCGGCGTCTGCGGTGGATTGGGTGAATTCTTTGGCATCAGTCCGTTCTGGTTCCGGCTGGCCTTTCTCATCGCCCTCATCCCCGGCGGCGTGCCCGGGATCGGCGCGTATCTCTTGCTATGGATCATCATTCCCAAGGAACCCAAATACCCATGAAAACCTTTCTCCGCCGCATCTTCCTCACCCCAGAAGGCGACCGTCCGCGCACGGGGTGGCGTTTTTTGCTTTTCTTCTTGCTGATGTTCCTGCTCGCCATCCCGATGCAATGGCTGAGCCGCTGGGCCATCCGTCTGCCTTACGCCGACGGCTTGCTCGTCAGCCAGCTGGTCAACCTGGTGTATTTTTTGCTTGCCATCGGGATCGCCCGCCGCTGGATCGATCGGCGCAGTTTCACCAGCCTGGGCGTGGCCTGGGGGCCGCACGCCGCCCGTGACCTGCTGGTCGGCATTGCGCTGCCACTGCCCATGATGGGGTTGATCTTCCTGCTGGAACGCCAGGCCGGCTGGCTGCAAGTGCAAGGCTTCGTTTGGGACAGGCCCGACAGTGCCGCCGTTTGGGCACAGGCCGGGCTGACTTTCGTCACCTTTGTGCTCGTCGGCTGGAACGAGGAGCTGGTCTCGCGCGGCTATCTTCTGCAAAACCTGGAAGACGGCTTGAACACCTTCTGGGCGTTGTTCATCTCCGCCGCGCTCTTTGGGCTGGCGCACCTGGGCAACCCCAACGCCACCTGGGCAGGAGTTCTCGGCATTCTGCTGGCCGGTTTGTTCCTCGGCTACGCCTACATCCGGACGCGCAGCCTGTGGCTGCCCATTGGGCTGCACATCGGCTGGAATTTTTTCGAGGGCGTGGTCTTTGGCTTCCCCGTCAGCGGCCTGGACATCCCCCGGCTGGTGCAGATCCAGGTTGAAGGCCCCGCACTGTGGACGGGCGGCGCGTTTGGGCCGGAGGCCGGGCTGGTCGTCGTCCCCGCCCTGGCGCTGGGCGCCTGGTTCGTGCACCGTTACACCCGCACACGGGAGGCCCTTCGCCCATGAGCCTCTTGCTGGCCTCTTTGCCCATCATCGTGATCTTGGCCGCTATGCTGGGCTTGCGCTGGGGAGCCAGCCGTGCCGGCGCCGCCGGTTACCTGACAGCGCTCCTCGTCGCCTCCCTGGCCTTCGGCGCCACCCCGCAAACCCTGGCGTATGCCCACATCAGGGCTTTGATGCTTTCGCTGGATGTACTCTACATCATCTGGACGGCCTTTCTCCTCTATCGCGTGGCAGATGAAGCCGGCGCAATCGCCCGCATCGGCCAGGCGCTGCCCCGCCTGACTGCCGATCGCGGAATGCAGGCTCTGCTTATCGGCTGGGTTTTCGCATCTTTCTTGCAAGGCGCTGGCGGTTTTGGCGTGCCCGTGGCCGTCACCGCCCCGTTGCTGGTTGGGCTGGGGTTCTCTCCCCTGTCTGCCGTGGTTATCCCGTCCATCGGCCACGGCTGGGCGGTCACCTTTGGCTCGCTGGGGTCCTCCTTCGCGGCGCTGATGGCCGCGACCGGCCTGGAAGCGGATGCATTGGCCCCGGCCGCTGCGCTCTTCCTCGGCCTTTCGGCCCTCGTCACCGGGCCTCTGGTGGCCCATGCCGCCGACGGCTGGTCTGGGGTGCGGCGGCTGTTCGCCCCAGCCCTGACCATCGGGCTGACGATGGGATTGGTGCAATACGGCGTCGCCGCCGGGCTGGGTTTGTGGAACGTGGGCGCCTTCAGCGGCGGCCTGGCCGGGCTGCTGGTGAGCATCTGGCTGGCAAAACGCCGTCAAAACGCCCCGGCGGCCAGGCCAAAAGATGCCTCCCTGTGGATTGCCTTCTCTGCCTACGGGCTGCTCATTTTTCTCACGGCCCTCATCTTGCTCGTGCCGCCGGTCAAATCTTTTCTCGGCGGCCCGGCGTTGCAATTCTTCATCCCGGAAACCATCACCCGCGCAGGATACCGCACCGCCGCTGGCCTGACAAAACGCATCCGCCTGTTTTCTCACGCCGGCGCCATCCTCCTTTACGCCAGTCTGCTGGCCTATTGGGTCTATCGGCGCGCGGGCTGGTACCGCCCAGGCGCTGCCGGCCGCATTCTCCGCACCACTCTGAAGAAGGTCATTACCTCCAGCCTGAGCATCCTGGCCATGGTGGGCATGGCCGTGGTGATGCAGCAAAACGGCATGACCGACGCCCTGGCACAAGGAATCGCCGGACGGGTAGGCGGCGCCTATCCGCTCATCGCCCCCTGGATCGGCGCGCTGGGCGCCTTCATGACCGGCTCGAACACCAATTCCAACGTCGTCTTTGCAGCCCTGCAAATGCGGACGGCGGAGTTGCTCGGTTACGCTGTGCCGGTCATTCTGGCTGCCCAAACCGCCGCGGCGGCGGTGGCTTCGGTCGCTGCGCCCACCAAGGTGGTGGTAGGCGCCTCCACCGCTGGCATGGCGGGCAAAGAAGGGGATGTCTTGCGCGCGCTGATGCGCTACACCCTGCTGCAAATCGCGTTTATTATGCTGCTCACCGCCCTGGCCGTCTGGATGTAAGGAGTTGCCATGTTCAAAACCCGCTTGCGCCGCCAGGCGCTGGCCTTCGGCCTCATCTTGTTTGCCAGCGCAGCCCTCTACCCCGCCGCCAATAGCGCGGCGCACTGGCCCACCCTGGCTCTGCTCTTTCTGATCGCGCTGGCCCAGGGACTCATCTTGCTGACAGGATAACGCCATGGCCTCTTCTGCCCAACCCGTCAACGTGCTGATCACCATCCCTCTGGATGAAACGCTCCAGCATCAACTGCAATCCGTCTCCCCCCGCATGCGGCTGATCCACATCCCCGCTCAGCGGGCCGAGGACATTCCGGCGGACATTTGGCAGCGCTGCGACGTGCTTTACACTGCCAACGTTTTGCCGGCCCCCGAGCAAGCTGCCGCGCTGAAATGGATTCAATTCCACTACGCCGGCATCGATCACGCCCTGGAAGCGCCGATCTTGCGCAAGCCCGGCTTGCGCGTCACCACCCTGAGCGGGGCCGCCGCCAGCCAGATGGCAGAACACGTCCTCGCCATGTTGCTGGCGCTGGGCCACAACCTGGCCGATGTGTTCAAAGCCCAGCGCGCCGCCGAATGGCCCGAAGACCGCTGGCAGCGATTCTTGCCGCACGAACTGCGCGGCAGCGTGGTGGGCATCGTCGGTTATGGCAGCATCGGGAGGCAGGTGGCCCGCCTGCTGCACCCCTTCGGCGCCACCGTCCTGGCCGCCAAGTACAACGCCATGGACCCGACCGACCACGGCTATACGCCGCCCGGCCAAGGCGATCCCGGCGGCGACTACGCGCGCCGCATTTACCCCTACCAGGCCCTGCGCAGCATGGCCCGTGAATGCAACGCCCTGGTCGTCGCTGTTCCGCTAACCAGCGAAACCCGCGGATTGGTGGGGCACGAAGTTTTGCAGGCCCTGAAACCGGGCGCCTTTCTGGTGGATGTCTCACGCGGTGGCATCGTGGACCTCAACGCCTTGCTGGCGGCTCTGCGCAGCGGACAAATCGGCGGCGCCGCTTTGGATGTCTTCCCGCAAGAGCCGCTGCCCGCCACCCACCCGCTCTGGAAGCAGGAAAACGTCATCATCACCCCGCATATTTCCGGCAACAGCCGCCATTACACCGAGCGAGCAATGGCGCTCTTCATGGAAAACCTGCGCCGCTACCTGAACGGCGAGCCGCTTTTCAACCTCTACGATCCGGACAAAGGTTATTGATGCGCCTGCAAGCTGTTTTGTTCGACCTGGGCAACACCCTGATCTACCCCCGCGCACCGTGGGAAACGGTGCGGCCTGCGGCCATCGCCGCCCTGGTGGAAAGCTTGCGTCAGGCCGGTTATCGCCTGGAAGCCTCCCGCTTCCGCCATGCAGTCGCCGCCTATTACCGTGAACGCGATCACGATCTACGCGAAGCCGGTATGGACACCGCGCTTTGCGCCGCCCTGGACGAAATCCCGCCCCCGCAGGTACGCCACCAGGCCCTGCGGGCTTTTTATCGCGTCACCCAGAGCAACTGGCAAGCCGACGAACAAGCCGTGCCACTGTTGCGCACGCTGCGCCGTCTCGGGCTGCGGCTGGCCGTCATCTCCAATGCAGCCGATGACGAAGATGTGCAAACGCTCTTAAAACGCTTTGCGCTGCGCCCCTGGTTCGATTTTGCGCTGACATCCGCCGCCTGCGGTTACCGCAAACCTCACCCTTACATCTTTCAACAAGCCCTGGAGGCGCTGAATCTGCCGCCGCAGGCCGTCGCCATGGTCGGCGACCGGCCCTCCGCCGATCTGATCGGCGCCCGCCGCTGCGGGCTGCGCCCGATCTATCTCTCCCGCTGGGCCACCGAGCCGCTGGATGATCCGACGCTGGCCGAGGCCATCGCCGCCGATCTCCGACAGCTGGCCGATCTTCTCCGCCGCTGGCGGCAGGAGGCCGACCGGCCCGCTTAGCGGTGGTAGAGAAAGTTCAATTCCCGCAGCCGGTCGCGGATCTCGGGGCGCAAGGCATCGGGCGGCATACGCCAGGCCCAGTTTCCCGCCGCCCGGCCCGGGAAATTCATTCTGGCCTCGCTGCCCAGGGAAAGCAGGTCTTGCATGGGCGCCAGGGCGAAAACCGCCACGGAACGCCAGGCCATGCGGATCAGATCCCAGGCAAAATCCTCTCCGCTAACCGAAAGATAGCGGCGGGCGTAGTCTTTTTCCTGCTCCGGCGCCGTCCGATACCACCCCAGGGCCGTATCGTTATCGTGCGTGCCGGTATAGGCCACGCAATGCGGAGAAAAATGGTGCGGCAGGAAGGGATTGTTGGGGCCGGAGAAGGCAAATTGCAAAATTTTCATCCCCGGCAGGCCGAATTGATCGCGCAAAGCGATGACATCCGGCGTGATCTCGCCCAGGTCTTCCGCGATGATCGGCAAATCGCCCAGGGCGGCGGCCAAAGCGGCAAAGAAATCGGCCCCCGGGCCGGGAACCCAGCGTCCGCGCTCCGCGGTTGGTGCATCGCCCGGCACCTCCCAATAACCCGCAAAACCGCGGAAGTGATCCAGCCGCACGATGTCCACCAGTTCCAGCAAGGCGCGGAAACGGGCAATCCACCAGCCGTAGCCCTCTTTTTTGTGCGCTTCCCAGCGGTATAACGGATTGCCCCACAGCTGGCCCGTGGGAGAGAAGTAATCGGGCGGCACGCCCGCCACCACGGTGGGGCGGCCTTCCGCATCCAGGTAAAAGAGCTCTGGGCGCGCCCAGACATCGGCACTGTCGTGCGCGACGAAAATAGGAATATCTCCAATGATATGAACGCCGCGCGCCCGCGCATGGTTTCGCAGCGCTCCCCATTGGTGGAAGAACAAAAACTGCAAAAAGCGATACCGATCCAGCGCGCCTTGCAATTGGGCGCGCGCCGCCGCCAGGGCTGCGGGTTCGCGGCGCCGCAAATCTGCTGGCCATGCCGTCCAGGGCGCCCCCCTATGCGCGTCTTTCAAGGCCATGAAGAGGGCAAAATCGTCCAGCCAAGCGGCCTGGCGATGGCAAAAGGCGGCAAAATCCGCTTGCAAAGGGTGGTTGGGTGCGGCGGAAAACCGCTCCCAGGCGCGCGCCAGCAATTTCATCTTCCAGGGAATCACGGCGCCATAATCCACCCGTTCCTGCGGGAAAGGCGGCAGAGGGTGCAAATCTGCCGCGTGCAGCAAACCATCCGCCAGCAACCCATCCGGGCTGATCAGGTAAGGGTTGCCGGCAAAGGCAGAAAAGCATTGATAAGGAGAATCGCCGTAACCAGTCGGCCCCAAAGGGAGCACCTGCCAGAGCGAGCACCCGGCCTCTGCCAGAAAATCGACAAAAGCAAAGGCTGCCGACCCCAAATCACCGATGCCATAAGGGCCGGTCAGGCTGGTTGGATGCAGCAAAATGCCCGCTGCGCGTTCAAATTTCATAGGGTTTTCGCCTCGTTCTCAGGATTTCTCCGCTGCGGATACAGGCGGAAACGAAGTCTTCGGCAATGACATCCGGGCCCAAACCGCTGCCGGCCTCCATGCACAAACCCGGCGGCAGGACGCTGTTTTTGCCCACCAGCGTCAGCGGCCCGCGGACCGCCCCGATGCGCGCACCCGGCCCCACGCGGACGTTTTTATCCAGCACGGCGCGTTCCACCACCGCCCCGGCCCGAATGACGGCATCCGTCAGGACGACGCTCTCGCGCACCACGGCACCGCTTTCCACCACCACGCCCGGGGAAAGCACGCTGCGCTCCACCACCGCCCCGGAGTGGATCAGGCAGCCATCCGAGATCATGCTTTCGGCGATGTCCGCCGCAGCGGCGATGCGTGCCGGCGGGCGCTCCTCGGTTCGGGTGTGGATCACCCAATCGCGGCTGTGCAGTTGCAAGGGCGGATCGGGCAGCAGCAAATCCATGTGCGCCCGCCAATAGGCCTCCACCGTGCCCACGTCCACCCAATACCCCGTATAGGGAAAAGCAAAAACGCGGGCGCCCTCGGCCACCAGCCGCGGCAGGATGTCTTTGCCAAAATCGTGCGAGGAATCTGCGCGCTGATGATCCTCCCACAACACCTGATCCAGCACCTCCCGCTCGAAGAGATATACCCCCATATTGACCAGGTTGGAGGGCGGCTCCGCCGGTTTTTCCACAAAGGAAGTCACACGATAATCGCCCTCCACTCCCACAACGCCAAAGCGGGATGCCTCGTCGAGCGGCACGCGAAACGTCGCCAGGGTGACGTCTGCCTGATGGTCGGCGTGGAAAGCACGCATCATGTCGTAATCCATGGTGTAAATGTGGTCGCCGGAGAGGATCAGCACCTGATCCGGATTGCTGTGCTTGATAAAGGTAAAGTTTTGCTGCACCGCGTCCGCCGTACCCAGATACCAGCCGGAATCGCCGCGCGTCTGGTACGGGGTGTAAATGCGCACGCCACCGGTGAAATCGCGGTTCAGGTCCCAGGGGCCGCCCGCGCCGATGTGTTCGATTAACGAGTGCGGGCGATACTGCGCCAATACCATGACATCGAAAAGGCCGGAGTTGACGCAGTTAGAGAGCGTGAAATCGATAATGCGATACTTGCCAGCAAAGGGCACCGCCGGTTTGGTGCGTTTTTCGGTCAGAACTCCCAAACGAGACCCCACGCCACCCGCCAGGATAACGGCCTTGGTTTTCATCGTGCGCCTTCCTTTCGTTTTGTCGTTTGCCGGTAAAGGTCTGCGTAAGCCTGCGCCGAGCGCGCCCAGGAAAAATCTTGTGCCATCGCCTGCCGCTGCATCCGCCGCCACAGGTCAGGATAAGCGCTGTACACGTCCAGCGCCCGCCGCAAGGCGCGCACCAGGTTCGCCGCCCGTGCGCCAGTAAAGACAAACCCCGTCTCGCCGTCGCGGACCGTATCGCGCAGGCCGCCGACGGCGTTAACCAGCGGCAGGCAGCCGTAACGCATGGCGATCATCTGTGAGAGGCCGCAGGGTTCATAGCGCGAGGGCATCAGGAAAAGGTCGGCGCCGCCGTAAATGCGGCGTGCCAGGACGGCATCGTAGCGGGTGATCACCCGCACGCGCTGCGGGAAACGCGCCTGCAAGGCGCGCGCCTGCGCTTCCAGCGCCGGGTCTCCCGAGCCAAGCAAAACCGCCTGCCAGGGCAGCGCCCCCATCCAGCGCAAAGCGCGGAAAATTAAATCCACCCCTTTTTGCGCGTCCATCCGCGAAACCATCCCCAAAAGCGGCACATCCGGCTGCGCTTGCAGGCCCAGTTCGGCCTGCAAGGCGC
>WGAD01000391.1 GCA_015489255.1 Anaerolineales bacterium
GGCTTGTTGGTCGTTTCTGCCTTGTTGCAATGGCTGGCCGGGGTGGGGTTTGTGGTCAACGTTTGGGCGCGGGTGCGCGGTCCGCGTCGCCGGACGAAGGGAGGCCGCTGATGCCACGCCTGAGCGTATGGGCGGTGCGCCTTTCGCTGCTCTATCTGTTGGCCGGTTTCACCATTGGCGCACTGCTGCTGATCAACAAAGGCACGGGCTGGAACCCTGGCATTTGGGGGTGGTTTCCATTGCACCGCGAATTTCTGCTCTACGGCTGGATGGGGCAGTTTGCGATGGGCGTCGGTTATTGGGCCTTTCCCCGTTATCGCGGCAACCATCGCGGCAATCCGGCGTTGGCGGTGGCGGCCATTGTCCTGCTCAACCTGGGGCTGTTGCTGGCCGCGCTGACCGCCTGGCGCGCCTGGCCGGCGGCTTTTTGGGGCCAGGCCGCCAAAGCCCTGGCCGCCCTGGCCTTTGCGGTGTATTCCTGGCCGCGCATCAAACCGATCGGAGTGTGAGATGATGTATAGGCAATGGTTACACGGGCTGCTTTTTGCGGCCCTTTTGGCGGCCGGGTGCTCCACGGGGGCAACCCCACCGCCGCGGGCGGCTGAAGAAGCCCCGGCGGCGACCGTCCACCCCGAGCCGACCCGCCCGCCCTCTACGGCCTTGCCGCCAGACGATTGGACGTGGACGGCGCGCATTGTCACCCCTTACGACGACCCGGCGGTGCTGGAAACGGATGACTGGGAATGGGAGCCGCTGATCGACCAGGCGGTGGCCGCCGGCGCCAACGTCATCCTGGATTGGACCTGCGCCAGCGATGGCTGGGAATGCCTCAGCGGGCCGCCCCTGGAGGCGGCGCTGGAGGAGATCCGTGCCCGCGCCGATTACATCCACGCCAACCACCCCGGCGTGCGTTACATCCTGTACATTGGGCCGCTGGAGGCCGTGACCGAAGGGGTGGACAAAGACGGCGATGGCCGCGTGGATCCGGGGCAGGAGGCCCGCAGCCTGGCCATGCAGCACCCCGATTGGGCGCAGCTCGGCATCGATGGCCGGCCTGCGGTGTTTTACGGTTATATGCCTGGAATGCCCTTCTGGGTGTGCGAAACCTGCGAGGATGTCTGGCTTTCTCCGGCGCATCCGGAGTTTCGCCGCTTGACGATGGAAAAAGCGGCCCGGCTGGCCGCCAGCGGGCTGGATGGCCTATGGTTCGATGTGCCTTTCCTGACCTTTGACTTCGGGGCCGGGTGGCAGAACCAGTGGGCCGATCTCAGCCCGGCAGCCCGCGCCCTCTTCCGCCAGCAAACCGGATTGTCTCTCCCCGAGCCGCCCTTCACGCCCGATTGGAACGACCCGACCTGGCAGGCCTACGTCGCCTGGCGCTACCGTCTGATCCGCGAGTTCGTGGGGGAATACGCCCAAACCGTCCACGCCGTGAACCCCGATTTTCGCCTCATCATGGAGACCTCGGTCACGCCGGGGCCGTTCTCCACGCAGCACGCCGCCAGTCCGCTGGATTTGCCCCTGGTCTCGGATTTGACGGCACACGAACTCGGCGGCCTGGAACGCCCGGTGCAGTATTTCAGCACCCTGAACTTTCTCGCCACGCTGCTGGCCTGGCGGCACATAGATACCTCCTTCGGCCAGCCCTCATGGCTGCTTTCTTATGTGGAGGCCGGGCACGAAGATACGGTGGCGCAGGCACAGCTGCACGCTGCCACGGTGCTGGGCGCGGGCTTCAACTATTACACTTCCGGCGATGAGGGCATGGCTCGTCTGGTGGATGCCGACTTTCGCCGCCAACTCTTCGCCTGGATCGCCGCCCGCGAGGCAGATCTCTATGATCCGGTCTTGCGACCCTACGCTAACGTCGCAGTGTGGTATTCCCAATCGACGGTGGATTACCGCGACCGCGGCCTGTGGGAGACCAGCGACCGCACGGATGCCTTCTATGGCGCGCTGAGCTTGCTCCTGGAAAGCCACATCCCCTTTGAGGTGCTCTCGGAGCGTCAGCTGGAGCGCCTGGCAGATTTTGATGTGCTGATCTTGCCGCAGGTGGAAGCCCTGAGCGATGCCCAGGCCGAGGCCTTGCGCGCCTGGGTGCAAGAGGGCGGACGACTGCTCGTCACTGGCGAGGAGGCCAGTCTCTATGATGAGCGCGGCAACCGGCGCACCGATTATGCCCTGGCCGATTTATTCGGCGTAACGGTGGACGAGGCCGACTGGCAGATATACGTCCGCCAGACGGGCGCCGGACGGGTGCTGTACACGCCCATGAACCCTTTTCAGGAGTATTTCTGGGCGGCAGCCATGTGG
>WGAD01000392.1 GCA_015489255.1 Anaerolineales bacterium
ACCGAAGACCGCCTCGTCCGCGAACGGTTGAAACGCCTCCGCCGCCTACACATCCATGTGCGCCTGGGCGAACCCTTCACCCTGCCTCCCCTGCCGCGCCAAAACCGTGACGAGGCCCTGCAGGCCGCCACCGACGAGGTCATGTGCCGCATCGCCGCCCTGCAGCCCCCGCGCTACCGCGGCGTGTACGCCGATCACCCTCGTTTGCATGCCCTGCTGGAAGAAGGTTATGGGCAACCGCCGGCTGCGTAAACTCATTCGCTGGCTGCTGCGGCGCCTGACGCGCATTGAAGTCTTCGCCGCCGAAAACATCCCCGCAAGCGGCCCCTTCATTTTGACGGCCAACCACCTGGGATTGCTGGATATCCTGATGATTTACTACGTCAGCGATCACCCGGCGCTTTTCATCCCGGTGGCGGAAAAATGGGAGCGCTACGCCCTCTTCCGCTGGCTGGGGCGTGGCCTGAACTGGGTGTTCGTCGACCGCTTCAACCCCGACATCCAGGCCCTGCGGCGGATGATGCGCCTGCTGGACGCCGGCAACGCCATGATCATCGCCCCAGAGGGGACGCGATCGCGCAGCGGCGCGCTGATCCGCGGGCGGCCGGGGGCCGCTTACCTGGCGATGAAAGGCGGCTACCGCCTCATCCCGGCCGCCATCACGGGCACCGAAGACCGGCTTGTTTTTGGCAGCTGGCGGCGGTTGCGCCGTCCCCGCATCACCCTGCGGGCGGGGACGCCCTACACCCTGCCTCCCCTGCCGCGCCGAAACCGCGACGAGGCCCTGCAGGCCGCCACCGACGAGGTCATGTGCCGCATCGCCGCCCTGCTGCCCCCGCACTACCGCGGCGTGTACGCCGATCACCCCCGTTTGCATGCCCTCCTGCAAGACACCAGCCGCCAACCAACCAATTCATAAAAAAGTTTCCCTTTACCGTTGACAAAACCCGTTTTTTGGATACAATACAACCCGCAACGCCGAAGTGGCGGAATAGGCAGACGCGCTACGTTCAGGGCGTAGTTCCCTTTACGGGAGTGTGGGTTCGACTCCCACCTTCGGCACAAGCCACCCATTCTCGTGGGTGGCTTTTTTCATGCCTTGCAAGCACAACGCTGGGGTGCAAGCAAACCCTATGAATGCGCTTTGCCCCCAGCAGCGCAACCTGTCTTTGTAAGCTGGATGGACCCACAGGCGCAGAGACCGCCTTCGCCCACCCGAACGTACTGCCATTCGCACCTGCCGCCGAAGCGTGGCTTTGCAGCTATCGGTTTCAACGGCTCTCTCCCTGCGATGTTCGCTTACGCCCAAACGCGGTTCTTTTCCTTAATAAAGTGTCTCTTCAGGGTATAATAGAAGCCTGCGATTTGACTGTTAGCAGACGTTGAACAAGAGAGAAAAGTTTATAAAGTATAATACCCAGGAAACCAAGCCGCAGGTGACTAATGAAAGTACCTCACCCAATCCCCTACCAGGGAAGCAAAAGAAAATTGGCAAAGTATATCCTTGCGTATTTTCCGCAAGATGTTGATACACTGATTGAACCATTTGCAGGATCCGCCGCTGTGACAATTGCCGCAGCAATTATGGGTAAAGCATCCCATTTCTATATCAATGATTTGAATACCCCATTGATGATGCTGTGGAATGAAATAATATATAACCCCCAAGGCATCTCTGAAAAATATACTCAGTTATGGCTAGAACAGCAAAACAATACCCGTGAGTATTATTATCACATTAGAGATGAATTTAATCGCACCCACCGGCCTGAATATTTATTGTACTTGCTGGCAAGATGTGTGAAGGCATCCGTGCAGTATAACCCTAAAGGCAAGTTCAACCAAAGCCCGGACCACAGACGATTAGGGCGTCACCCAAAACGTATGTCTGATGACATTCATGCGGTATCCAATTTGCTGCAAGGGAAAATTACTATAACCAGCAAGGATTACAGAGAAGCGCTACTTGTTGCCAAACAACAAGACTTAGTCTACATGGATCCCCCATACCAAGGCGTCAGCCAAAATGGCGATCCTCGTTATTATGCCGGAATAGATTTTGAACAATTCATCCAATCTCTACTGGAATTAAATGAGCGAGGAATTTCGTTCATTCTCAGCTACGATGGGCGCACAGAAAACAAAACATACGGAAAAAAACTCCCCGATACATTGGGGATGCGATGGATTGAAATAAACGCAGGTAGGTCTACCCAATCTACTTTATTGGGGCGAAATGCCACAACCTACGAATCCCTTTATATTTCCAAGGCTCTCGTCGCGCGACTAGGCACAGCGATTCAAGATATAGAAAATCTTTTGAAATCGCCCAACACACAACTTGAGTTGTTTCCCATACCATGAAAAAAAACGACACCACGCCCGCGCACACACCAGAGGATGAAATTGAACAATTGCCAGGTTCTATTCGTAATAAGCGAGCCAGAATCGTTGTTCAGCATATCTTAGAGCATGAGTATATTACAACAGAGGAACTAGAAAAAAACTATGGATACGCTCATCCTCCCCGAGCAGCCAGAGATGTCCGTGAAGCTGACATCCCTCTTGAAACGTATCGGGTGAAATCATCAGATGGCCGCTCGATCGCCGCATACCGCTTTAGAAATTTGAACAAAATTCGCAGAAACAGGTTGCAAGGGAGAAAAACCTTTCCAAAGAGATTGAAAAGAACGCTTTACGCCATTAGTAATGGCAAATGCGCAATCTGTTCGGGAAGCTTTCAGCCTCATTACTTACAAATAGACCATCGCATTCCTTATGAGGTTGCTGGAGACATCAATACTGAATGGCATACAGATGACTATATGCTGTTGTGCGGCTCATGCAACCGTGCCAAATCATGGTCGTGTGAACATTGCCAGAATTGGCAAAACCCAAAATCACAATCCCTATGCCTTACCTGTTATTGGGCAACCCCAGAAAATTATGAGCATATTGCTTTACGCAAAACAAGGCGTGTCGCTGTAGTCTGGGGACATGAGGAAATACAAGATTACGAACAATTGAAAAAAGAAGCAGAAAAGGCGACCTTTTCTGTATCCGATTACTCAAAAAAATTCTCAACAAACACCTAAAAGGATAAAAGGCGCCCAACGCCTCATCGTGCCTGCTTCAGCTGCCTTGGCAACAGAAACAACACAATCCCGGCAAACCTGGATTACAATGCAGCCATCTCCTGGCAGGCAAACAAAAGATCACAAACCGCACGACACGAAGGATGCAGTATGACCATTGGCGCTGTTTACGACGTTGACATCAACCAGCAAATGAGCGAGGCCTACCTCGATTACGCCATGAGTGTAATTGTAGCCCGCGCCCTGCCCGATGCCCGCGACGGCCTGAAACCCGTCCACCGGCGCATCCTCTACGCCATGCACGAATTAGGCCTGCGCGCCAACACCTCGTACAAAAAATCGGCCCGCATCGTCGGCGAGGTGCTGGGCAAATACCACCCTCACGGCGACATGGCCGTATACGATGCGATGGCCCGCATGGCGCAAGATTTCTCCATGCGCTACCCTCTGGTCGATGGACAGGGCAATTTTGGCTCCGTCGATGGCGATTCCCCGGCAGCCATGCGCTACACCGAGGCCCGTCTGGCCAAGATCGCCGAAGAATTGTTGGCCGATATTGACAAAAACACCGTCGATTTTGCACCCAATTTCGATGACAGCTTGCAAGAGCCAGTCGTGCTGCCATCCCGCCTGCCCAACCTGTTGCTCAACGGCTCCTCCGGCATCGCCGTCGGTATGGCGACCAACATCCCGGCACACAACTTGAATGAAGTGGCCGCCGCCATCAACCATGTGATCGACAACATGGATCGCTTCGATGAAATCAGCGTGGAGGAGCTGCTGCAATACATCCAGGGGCCGGACTTCCCCACTGGCGGCATCATCGTCGGAACCGAGGGCATCGTCCAGGCTTACAGCACCGGTCGTGGCCGCATTATCTTGCGCGGCGTCGCTCAGATCGAAGAGATCCGCAACGGCCGTTTCCGCATCGTCATCACCGAATTGCCCTATCAGGTCAACAAGGCTTCGCTCATCAGCCGCATTGCCGAACTGGTGCGCAACGGCAAACTGGCCGGAATTTCCGATCTGCGCGATGAATCCGATCGGCGCGGGATGCGCATCGTCATCGAGCTCAAACGCGGGGAACAACCGCGCAAAATGCTTAATCGCCTTTATAAATACACCACGCTGCAATCTACCTTTGGCGTGCAAATGCTGGCGCTGGTGGATGGCGAACCGCGCTTACTCTCGCTCAAACGGGCGCTGAAGATTTTCATCGATCACCGGCAGACGGTCATCACCCGCCGCACCACTTACGAACTGGAAAAAGCCCGCGCCCGCGCGCATGTGCTGGAAGGGCTGCTCAAGGCCATTCAGCATTTGGACGAGGTCATCGCGGTCATCCGCGCTGCCGCCAGCGCAGATGACGCCAAAGGGCAGCTCGTTGCCCGCTTCGGGTTCAGCCCCACACAAGCCCAAGCCATCCTGGATATGCAATTGCGCCGCCTGGCGGCCCTGGAACGTGCCCGCCTGGAAGAGGAATACCGCCAGCTGCGCGAACAAATTGCCTACTACGAAGACCTGCTGGCCCATCCGCGCAAGATCCTGCAGCTGATTCAGGAGGACATGCGCAGCCTGGTCGAAAAATATGGCGACGAACGCCGCACGCGCATCTTGCCCGACGCCGACGCCGACCTGAGCGAAGAAGACTTGATCAAAGACGAGGCCGTTCTCATCGTCCTGACCAAACGCGGCTACATCAAGCGCATGCCGGCCAAGACCTTTCGCTCGCAACGCCTGGGCGGACGCGGCATCATCGGGCACACCACCCGCGACGAAGACGAAATCGATCTCATGGCCCCGGCGCGCTCACTGTATAGCATCCTCTTCTTTTCCGACCGCGGCAAGGTTTATTCCGAAAAGGCCTACCAGATACCGGAGGCCGATCGCACGGGCAAGGGCGTTTCGGTGATGAATGTGCTGGCGCTGGACGCCGAAGAACGCATCACCGCTATCATCGCCGTGCCCGACTTCAACGCCGCAGCTTATTGCACCATGGCAACGGAACGCGGCACCATCAAGCGGGTGCGGCTGGCAGAATTTGCCTCCGTCCGCCCTTCCGGGCTCATTGCCATTCGCCTGGCTGCGGAAGACCACCTGCGCTGGGCACGGCTGACCGGTGGCGAGGATCACATTTTGCTGATCACCGCCCGGGGGCGGGCTTTGCGCTTCCACGAGGGGCAGGTCCGTCCGATGGGCCGCGCTGCGGCGGGCGTCCGCGGCATCCGCCTGGCGGCGGGCGATCGGGTCGCCAGCATGGACGTGGTCGAACCCGGCGGCGACTTGCTGGTCGTCACCCGTAACGGCTACGGAAAGCGCACCTCCCTCGAGGAATACCCCGCAAAGGGACGCGGCACCGGCGGCGTGCTGACGTTGGCGCCACGCGCCCTGCCCAAAGTGGGCGAGGTCGTCTCCGCCCGCGTCGTCCAGCCAGACGATGACATCACCCTGATCTCGGCCCACGGCATTCTCTTGCGCCTGAAAGTGCGCGAAATCAAGCGCGCCGGGCGCAACACCCAGGGCGTGATTTTGATGCGATTCAAAAGCGAGGAAGACTCCGTGGCCGCCGTCGCCCGCATCCGCCCGCCCCGTCAGGCGGCGGAACGCGCCCCCTGATTGCTCACCCGTAAAACGCTCACCGCCGCCTGACGGGGCGGGCGGATGCGGGCGACGGCGGCCACGGGGTCTTCCTCGCTTTTGAAT
>WGAD01000393.1 GCA_015489255.1 Anaerolineales bacterium
CCCCTGTGATACACTTCCGCTCAACTCATCCAGAGAGGCGGAGGGACCGGCCCGATGAAGCCTCGGCAACCCCGCGAGCGCGCGGAAGGTGCCAAATCCGGCAGACTGCGGTCTGGGAGATGAGCGTTAACCTCGCGTGATCTGAGCCTCTCCATCTTCCAGAGAGGCTTTTTTCGTTGAAAGGGCAACCATGAACGACAAACGAACCTACACGAACCGACGTTACCTCGACGCGCTGGCCGAGCGCGTGTTGATCTTCGATGGCGCCATGGGCACCAGTTTGCAGCAACAAAACCTGACCGCCGAACACTTCGGCGGCGAGCAGTACGTCGGCTGCAACGATTACCTGGTGCTGACCTACCCGCAAGCCGTGGAAAAAGTCCACCGGGATTTCCTCGCAGCCGGCGTGGATGTCATCGAAACGGACACCTTCCGCTCCAACCGCATCACCCTGGCCGAATACGGCCTGCAAGATAAAGTGACCGAGATCAACCGCGCCGCGGCGCGGTTGGCCCGCCGCCTGGCCGATGAATACGAACGCCAAACCGGGCAACCCCGCTTCGTAGCCGGATCGATCGGCCCGACGGGCAAACTCCCCTCTGCCGATGATCCGGATCTCTCGGATGTGTCCTTCGACGAACTGGCCGATGTCTTCCGCGAACAGGCCGCCGCGCTCATCACTGGCGGCGCGGATCTACTGCTCATCGAAACCTCGCAAGACATTCTCGAAGTCAAGGCCGCCATCCACGGCATCCTGCGCGCCTTTGAAGAGACTGGCGAATGGCTGCCCATCCAGGCGCAGGTCACCCTCGACACCACCGGACGGATGCTCTTCGGCACCGACATCGCCGCCGCGCTGACCATCCTCGAAGGTCTGCCGATCGATGTCATCGGCCTGAATTGCTCCACCGGTCCGGAACACATGCGCCAGCCGATCGAATTCCTAGGGCAGCATGCCCCCCTGCCCGTCTCCTGCATCCCCAACGCCGGGCTGCCGCTCAACGTGGACGGCGAAGCCGTGTACCCCCTGGAGCCGGAACCCTTTGCCGAAGCCCTGGCCGAGTTCATCGAAAAACACGGCATCAGCGTGGTGGGCGGCTGCTGCGGCACCACCCCGGCGCACCTAAAAGCGCTGGTCGAAAAAGTGCGCGGCAAACCGCGCCCGCCGCGCCCGGTGCTTGACCTGCCCCGCCTGGCTTCCGGCATCCGCGCCTTCAGCATGAAGCAAGACCCGCCCCCACTGCTGATCGGCGAACGCTGCAACGCCCAAGGCAGCCGCAAATTCAAGCGTCTGCTGCTGGCCGAAGACTGGGACGGTGTGCTGGAAGTGGCCCGCCAGCAAGTTGATAACGGCGCCCACGCCCTTGATATCTCCGTCGCCGTCACCGAACGGCAGGACGAAGCCGAACTGATGCGGCTGGTGGTGCGAAAGCTGGTCACCGCCGGCATTGATGTGCCGCTGGTCTTCGACACCACCGACCCGGACGTGATGGAAGCCGGCCTGAAGGTCGCCCCGGGGCGCAGCCTGCTCAACTCCACCCATCTGGAAGGCGGGCGCGAAAAAGCCGACCGCGTGTTCGCCCTGGCGAAGCGATACAACGCCGCCGTCATGGTGTTGACCATCGACGAGCAAGGCATGGCCAAAACCGCCGACCGCAAGGTGGAAGTGGCGCAAAAGATCTACGATATCGCCATCCACGAACACGGGCTGCGGCCCGGCGACCTGGTTTTCGACGACCTGACCTTCACCCTGGCGACCGGAGACGAAGAATACGCCCGCTCGGCCATCGAAACCCTGGAGGGCATCCGCCGCATCAAGGAAGCGCTGCCGGGCGTGTTCACCTCCCTGGGCGTGAGCAACATCTCCTTTGGACTGAACAAAGCCGCCCGTCACGTCATCAACAGCGTCTTCCTCTTCCACGCCGTCAAGGCCGGGCTGGATATGGCCATCGTCAACCCGGCGCACATCCGCCCCTATGCCGACATCCCCGAAGAAGAACGCCAACTGGCCGAAGACCTGATCTTCAACCGCCGGCCCGACGCGCTGCAGCGCGTGATCGAATACTTCGAAGGCAAAACCGCCACCGATACCCAGGCCGCCAACCCCACCGAAGGCATGTCCCTGGCGGAACGCCTGCACTGGCGCATCGTCCACCGTCAGCCGGGGAAAATCGGCGACTCGCCCAACGTAGAAGCCGACGTGGACGCGCTGGTGAGCTCCCTGGCTTCTCCTGCCCCCGCCTCTATCCCCTCCCCCGCAG
>WGAD01000394.1 GCA_015489255.1 Anaerolineales bacterium
CAACGCCAGCGCCAGGAAGATGGCCGCCGGACGCTGCCAGCGCAGGGGTTGTTCCCCCCCACCCAGGCGCTCGGCGCCCAGCAGCATGATGACGAAGAGAAAGAGCACCATGATGGCGCCTGCATAGACGGTGATCTGCGCCATCGCCAGGAAGGGCGCGCTCAAAAGAAGGTAGAAGACCGCCACAGTGAAGAAATTCAGCACCAGGAAAAGCGCGGAATACACCGCGTTTTTACTCAGCAACATTCCCAGCGCGGCCAACACAGCAATCAACGCCAGCAAACCGAAGAGTAACATCTGCACAGACATAGGCGCCTCTCAATCCTGGGGGTCGGCCATCTTAGGCACGGCCCGCGTGTACACGCCGGGCGGCGTCTGCTGCGGGGTGGGGCGGGCCTCGCCGCGCACCGGCTCCAGCAGCCGCTCTTTGGTGTAAATGGCCTCCACACGGCTGGTGAACGTCAATTCATAATTGTCCGTCAGCACAATGGCTTCCGTCGGGCAGGCATCGGCGCAATATCCGCAGAAGATGCACCGCAGCATGTTGATTTCATACGTGCTGGCATACCGCTCGCCCGGAGAATAGCGCGCTTCATCCGTGTTTTCTGCCGCTTCGACGAAGATCGCATCTGCTGGGCAGGCGGCAGCGCACAAGGCGCAGCCAATACATTTTTCCAGCCCGTTTTCATAACGCTTGAGCACATGACGCCCACGATAACGAGGCCGAACCGGACGTTTGACCTCCGGATATTGGTACGTTACCGGTTTTTCAAACATGGCCTTGAACGTGGTCTTCAGACCACGCAGCAGTTCAACGAGCATATTCTTTCCTCCTCAAGGCGCGGTTTACCATTAACGCCGCCACCGCGCCCGCGATCAGAGAAAGTACCGTCACCAGCCACATTTGCTCCAGCATAATGCCCAGAGCGGTGATGAACACCAGCGCCAGCGCCAGGGGGAGCAGCACCTTCCAGCCAAAAGCCATTAGGCGGTCGTAACGGATGCGCGGAAACGTAGCGCGGATCCAGATCATCACGAAAAGCGCCACGAAGATCTTCAGCCCCAGGTACAGCGGCCCCAGCCAGGGAAGGCGGTCGACGCCCGGGCCAAGATAGCCGCCGAAGAACAGGGTCGCCAGAATGGCGCTCACCACAATCATCTTGCCATATTCGGCCATGAAAAACAGCGCAAACTTCATGCCCGAGTATTCCGTATGATATCCAGCCACCAGTTCCTGTTCGGCCTCCGGCATATCGAAGGGCGCACGGTTGACCTCGGCCAGCAAGGTGATGAAGAGCACCAGCGCACCCACTGGCTGAATGAAGACGAACCACAACCCAGCCTGCGCTTTGACGATCTCCAGCAGGCTCATCGAATCTGCCAGCAAGATAACGACCACGAAAGACAGGCCCATCGCCAGCTCGTAGCTGATCATCTGCGCCGAGGAACGCAGTCCGCCCAGTGTGGCATATTTATTGTTCGACGACCAACCCGCCAGCACAATGCCATACACCGCAATGGACGAAATGGCCGCCAGGTACAGAATGCCGACGTTGAGATCCGCCAGGTAGAGCGTCACCTCGCGCCCGCCCAGGGTGGCCGTATCGCCCCAGGGGATGACCGCCATCAGCACCAGCGCCGGAATCACCGTGATGATCGGCGCCAGGAAGAAGAGGGTGCGGTCGGCCTCTGCCGGCGTCAATTCTTCCTTGAAAATCAACTTAATGCCATCGGCCACCGGCTGCAACAACCCCCACGGCCCGGCCCGGTTGGGGCCAATGCGCACCTGCATCCGCGCCAATTCCTTGCGCTCCAGGTATGTGGTGTAGGCAAAACCGGTGAGCACGATGAAAATCAGGATCAGCGATTTGATGACCCATTCCCAAATCAAGGCCGCTTCCATGAATCACCTTCCTCAGCGTTCAGATTGAGCCGCGAGCGAAACGGTCTGCGGCGCATGGATGGGGAGGCCCATGCTGCGCGGCACCAGCACCGTGCCCGCCGTAACAGTTTCATCGCGCACCACGGCCACGGCGTATTCCTGACCGCCCAATTGCAGGCGTGCCTGTCCATTCAAGCCCAGCCGATCCGCATCTGCCGGATGCAGCACCACGAAGGGATCGCCGATGCGGGCGCGCAACAGAACGGAAGGCCAGACTGTGCTTCCCCGGTCGTATGCCCGCGAGAAGGGCAGCGCCAGCAACCCCTCGCCCGCAGACGGGGCCGCAGCAGCGGCCACCGGCGAAGGAACGAGGTCGCCCACCCGAGCAAGGTACGCGCCCATCCCCTGGCCGTTGCGGTAAGCCGTGCCGGTGTAATAGGGGTCCACCTGCGGCGATTGCGCGCGCACAGCGGAGAGCGTCCCGTAGGTGATGTCGGCAAAGGCGGGAACGGCGGCAGCGATGCGCTCCATCACCAGGCGCGCGCTGCGCCCCTCCATTTGGATGCCCAGTTTAGCCGCGATCTGCGCCACGATGGCGTAGTCGGCGCGGGCCTGCCCCTGCGGGGGAACCGCCGGGTAGAAGCGCTGCACGCGCCGTTCGCCGGAGGTATAACTGCCTTCGCGTTCGGTGTATGCCTGCGCCGGCAGCACCACATCGGCC
>WGAD01000395.1 GCA_015489255.1 Anaerolineales bacterium
CCCTCGTGCTGGCGACCGTGTACGGTGACGTGCACGATATCGGCAAAAACCTGGTCAAGACCATCCTGAGCAACAACGGCTACACGGTGATAGACCTGGGCAAACAGGTGCCCGCCGAAACCATCATCCAGGCCGCCGAAGAGCACCAGGCTGACGCCATCGGCCTTTCGGCCTTGCTGGTGAGTACCTCCAAGCAAATGCCGCTGATCGTCAACGAATTGCACCGCCGCGGCCAGCGCATCCCCGTGCTCATCGGCGGGGCGGCCATCAACCGCCGCTTTGGCCGCCGCATCAACCGCACAGAAGAAGGCGACCTGTACCCGGCCGGCGTCTTTTATTGTAAAGACGCCTTCGACGGGCTGGCGACGATGGACGCCCTGCAAGATCAAGCCCGCCGACCGCAATTGCTGGAACAGCTGCGTCGCGAAGTCCAGCAGGAACTGGAGCGGCAAACCCGTTCAACGCGGCGCCCAGCCGCCGATCGCGCGCCGCAGCGCGCCCGCATCCAGCCCCAACCCGTCCAACTGCCCACCGGCGTGCACTTCGGACCTCGCGTCGTCGCCTCCATCCCGCTGGAATCGGTCTTCCCGCTCATCAATAAAAAGGAGCTCTTCCGCCTTTCCTGGGGCGCCAAAAACACCCACGGCGCAGAATGGGAGAAACTGCAAGCTGAATTTGAAAACCGGTTGGCTCGTATGCAGCGCGAAGCCATGCAGGAAGGCTGGCTGCAACCGCAGGGCGTTTATGGCTACTGGCCCTGCCAGGCCGCAGGAGACGATTTGCTGATCCTCGATCCACAAACCGGCGAGGAGATCGGGCGGTTCCACTTCCCCCGGCAAACGGGTGGTGACGGCCTCTGCCTGGCCGATTACTTCGCTTCGGTGCAAAGCGGCCAGCAAGACGTGGTTGCCCTGCAAGTGGTGACGGTTGGTCAGGCCGCCAGCCAAAAATTCGATGCCCTGCAAGCAGCCGGTGAATACAGCGAAGCCTACTTCGTCCACGGCCTGGCGGTGCAAACCGCAGAAGCAACCGCCGAATACCTGCACCGTCATATCCTGCGTGAAATGGGCCTGCCTGCCGGTCGCGGTAAACGCTATTCCTGGGGCTACCCTGCCATCCCCGACCTGGAAGATCACGCCGTCGTCTTCCGCCTGCTGCCCGCCGAACGCGAACTCGGCATGTCGCTGACTGCGGCTTACCAGCTGGTGCCGGAGCAATCGACCGCCGCCATCATCGTACACCACCCGCAAGCCCGCTATTTCAACGTCGGGCAGGGGAGGCTCTCGCAACTGCTGGACGCCTAACCGTCCAGTGCACCACCGCCTTCGGTTGGTTTTGCCTGTCCACAAACGCGCCGCTGGGGAGCGCTCAAGAAATGCAGGAAGGCCAGTCGCCCGGACGACCAGATGAACAGCGCCCACACGTTTCCCACGCGGAACCACGGAAACGGCGGTGCGCCATAGCATCCCTTTGCGGCCCCGCTTCCACAACATGCCAGCGCCCTCGTCGGTGCTGACGGTTGCCCTTTGCCCCAGAAGGTGGTTTAATACAGGTATGCTCATTCATTCCGCCTCACAACTGCTCACCCTCGCCGGTGGGCCCCAGCGCGGACAGGCGCTCGGCACGCTGGGCATCATTGAAGACGGCGCGGTGCTCATCCGCGATGGCAAGATAGCGGACGTAGGGCGCAGCAGCGATTTGCGCGCCACCTGGCCCGATGAACCCGCCCTGGATGCCGGCGGACGGGTGGTGTTACCCGGCTTTGTAGACCCGCACACCCATGCCATCTGGGCCGGCGACCGCGCTGCCGAATTCGAGATGAAACTTGCGGGCGTCTCTTACCTGGAGATCTTGGCGCAGGGCGGCGGGATCATCTCCACCGTCCGCGCCACCCGCCGCGCCTCCATCGAAGCCTTGCAAGCGCAAACCCGCCCACGCCTGCGGCGCATGTTTGCCCACGGCACCACCACGGTGGAAATAAAAACCGGCTACGGGCTGCAAACTTCCACAGAACTGCGCCTGCTCAAGGCCATCCTACAACTAGATCAACTAGAACCGCTAGACATCGTCCCCACCTTCCTCGGCGCTCATGCCATCGCGCCCGAATACAAAGAGCGCCCCCAAGAGTACGTCCAGCTGATCGTCCACACCATGCTGCCCCTGCTACGCGCCTGGTGGGAAACACACGCCCCCGGGCGGCCCCTACCTTTTGTGGACGTATTTTGTGAGACGGGCGCCTTCACTCTGGAGCAATCGCGCCAGATCCTGGAAACCGCCCGCAAACTGGGCTTTCCGCTTAAAATTCACGCCGATGAATTCGACAACATCGGCGGTGCAGCCCTGGCCGCCGAGCTGGGCGCAGCCTCAGCCGACCACCTGGTCAAGACTTCTGCCGCCGACATCGCCGCGCTCGCCCGCTCGGAAACTGTGGCCGTCGGGCTGCCGGGCACCCCTTTCGGCCTGGCAGAATGTGCATACACCCCGGCGCAAGCCATCATCTCCGCTGATGGCTACCTGGCGCTGGCCTCCGACTGCAACCCAGGGACGGCCTGGAACGAATCCATGCAGTTTATCATCGCTCTGGCCTGCCGTTACATGAAGATCACCCCCGCGCAGGCCATCGCCGCCGCCACCATCAACGCCGCCCACGCTCTGCGGCTGGCGGATCGGATCGGCTCGCTGGAAATCGGCAAACAAGCCGACCTCCTCATCTTGGACATCCCCGACTACCGCCACCTGGGCTACCGCTTCGGCGGCAACCTGGTGCACACCGTCATCAAAAAAGGGCGGGTTTATCCTGTCCACAAGCTGCTCGCAGACGAAACATGGAACTGACCCTGGAAACCGCCCGCGCCTGGTACGACGACGACCCCACCCACGGATTCGGGCACATCCAGCGGGTGTATCGCCTGGCAGAAGACATCGCCCGCGCCGAGGGCGCCGATTTGGAAATCGTCCGCGCCGCAGCGCTGCTGCACGACGCCCACGATGCCGCCGCCCTCGACGCCGCCGGCCGGGCCGGGCATCATCACGCCTCCGCGGAATTCGCCGGGCGCATCCTGCGCTCCTCCGGTTGGGCGGCAGACCGCATCGCCGCTGTGCAGCATTGCATCCGCGCCCACCGCTTCCGCGACGACAGCATCGCGCCGCAAACCCTCGAAGCCCGCTGCCTTTTCGACGCCGACAAACTCGACGCCATCGGCGCGATCGGCGTGGCCCGCGCCATCGCCTACGCAGCCACCCACGGCAACCCAATCTACCACCCGCCGTCGGAAACGTTTCTACGCACGGGCCGCCACACCGCAGATGAACCGCACAGCGCCTGGCACGAATACTGGTTCAAACTGCGCCACCTGCCGCAGCGCCTGTTCACGCCCCGCGGGCGCGCCCTGGCCCGGGAACGCGCCCGCGCAATGGACGCCTATTTTCAATCTCTGGCCCAAGAATGGAAAGGCTCATGAACATTCCCCCCGGCCCGATCCTCGTCGTCGAAGATATGCCCAACATCCGCGAGCTGTTGAGCATCACGCTGCGCTTCAAAGGCTACCCGGTCATCACAGCCTCCAACGGCGAGGAGGCCCTGCGCGCCATCGCCCTGGAAAAACCGGCGCTCATCATCACCGACATCCTCATGCCGCGGCTCGATGGCTATGCCCTGGTGCAAAAACTGCGGCTCAACCCGCAAACGCAAAACATCCCTGTGATCTTTCTCAGCGCTACCTACGTCACCCCGGAAGACAAAGCCTTCGCCATGAGCCTCGGCGCCGCCCGTTTCATTGAAAAACCCATTGATACGGAAGATTTTTTACTCACCGTCGCCGAACTGCTCGCCCAGGGGCCGCCCACCATGCCAGCGCCGCTGGAAGAGCGCAAGTTTTTTCGCGGCTACCGCGAC
>WGAD01000396.1 GCA_015489255.1 Anaerolineales bacterium
GGCCAGCCCGAGCCAGCGTTCCGTAGAGGGTTCGGGCAGCGCGCCCGTCTTGCGCAACAGCAGCCAGCCGCCCGCCAGCATGAGCAACAAAGCCAGCAGGAGCACGCCCCAGCCAAACACCAGGTGCAGGTAATGCACCAGCAGCCCGATCAAACTGCTGTTGGCAGAAGAAAGCGCCGCCAACAACAAAACCACCCCCAGGAAGAACAACCCCACGCCGATGATATCCTTGCGCCGTTCTTCAGATAAGCGCTCCCACAACGTCGCCTGGCGTGGCGCTTCCGCCGGAGAGCGGCTCGAGCGCGGCTTTCCTTTGCCAGTCTTTTTTTTGTTGGCGGGTTTCTTCCTGGTGGACGGCTTCTTCGCCCTGGTTGATTTTTTCTTTTTCGTGCCAGCCATGACTTTCCTTTGCCCGTGGATAGCGCTTTCTGCGCCTGGAAGCGCACGGAAAAATTATAGCACGTTTGTTCCGTTTTTTTTCGTACTTGCGTATCGCTGGGCGGCGCCACAGTTTTTTCGTATGCCCCCAGGAGGGGGCACTGCATTCACGCTTTTTCAGGTCGCTACAACGGAGGCCAGTGGACAGCCCTTCTTTTAGGGTAAAATACAGCCTTACGAAACTTCCACAGCGCCTTGACGATTGGAGAACCTGTGTTCGAACTACTCTTTCTGGGGACATCCGCCTCGGCCCCCACCATTCAGCGCGGATTGTCCTCTTTGATGGTCCTGCATGATGAATACCGCTTCATGGTAGATTGCGGCGAAGGCACCCAACGCCAAATTCTGCGTTCCGGGTTGGGGTTCAAACGCCTTTCGCGCATTCTGCTCACCCACAGCCACCTGGATCACATCCTGGGGTTGGCCGGCCTGGTCTCCACCTTGTTGCGCTGGGAAACCGTCCCCCGGCTAGAAATCTACGGGTCGGAATACACCCTGCGGCGCGTGCGCACCTTGCTCTTCGATGTCGTCCTGGGGCCGGAAAAACACAAACTGGACTTGCAATTGATCCCCATCCAGCCCGGCATCTTTTTCACCGGCAAAGACTTCAGCATCTCTGCCGTGCCCGTCCGGCATCGCGGGCCTGGCTGCCTGGGGTACATCTTCGCAGAACACAGCAAACGCCCCTTCCTGGACGCAAAAGCGGCTGCCCTTGGGGTGCCCCAGGGACCGGAACGCCGCGAACTCGTGCAAGGACGCCCCATCACCCTGGAGAACGGGCGTATCATCCAGCCGGATGAAGTGCTTGGGCCGCCACAACCCGGCACGCGCCTGGTCGTCATCGGCGATACGGGCCGCACGCACAACCTGGTTGAAGCCTGCCAGGAGGCGGACGCCCTGGTCATCGAGGCTACCTACCTGGAAGAGGACGCGGCCATGGCGCGGCGTTACATGCACCTCACCGCGCACCAGGCCGCAGAACTGGCGCAGAAAGCGCAGGTAGGGCAGCTGATCCTCAACCACATCTCCAGGCGTTACCCGGAGAAGCGCATCCTGGCCGAGGCCCGGAGCGTCTTCCCCAACACCCGGGTCGCCCGCGATTTTGACCGTTTTGTCATCCGCTCTGTCTCCCAATCCGAGGTTACTGTATCATGACTCCAACCCCCTCCATCCGCACCATCGGCGTGTTGACCTCTGGCGGCGATGCCCCGGGTATGAACGCCAGCATTCGCGCGGTTGTGCGCACCGGCCTGGCGCACAACCTCCGCGTTATGGGCATATACAACGGATACGAAGGGTTGATCAACGGCGAATTCCGCGAAATGGGTCCGCGTGATGTCGGCGGCATTTTGCAGCATGGGGGCACCATTTTACGCACCCGCCGCAGCGCGCTGTTCAAGGAAAAGCGTGGCCGCCGCGAAGCCATCCGCCGGATGAACGAAAGCGGCATCGACGCCCTGGTGATCATCGGCGGAGACGGCTCGTTGCGCGGAGCCTACGCCCTTTCGCAAGAAGGGGTACCCGTCATCGGCATCCCCGCCAGCATAGACAACGACATCTGGGGGACGCACATGTCCGTGGGCGTAGATACCGCCCTGAACACCATCATGGAAGCGGTCGACAAACTGCGCGATACCGCCTCCTCGCACAACCGCGCCTTTTTGATCGAAACCATGGGGCGCGGCTGCGGTTACCTGGCCGTGATGGCTGGCATCACCTGCGGAGCCGAGATGGTGCTCATCCCGGAAGTAGATGTGCCCCTGGAAGAAGTGGCCACAGCCATAGAAGATGCCTACCGCCGCGGCAAGACGCACGCCATCATCATCGTTGCCGAGGGGTACCGCATGGGTGCACAGGAACTCTCACAAGCGCTGGAAGAAATGGACATTGGTTTTCACA
This sequence comes from Anaerolineales bacterium, assembly GCA_015489255.1. Lineage (GTDB taxonomy): Bacteria > Chloroflexota > Anaerolineae > Anaerolineales > Villigracilaceae > S143-42. The sequence goes on from WGAD01000396.1 coordinate 2,338, forward strand.
CCCGCGTCACCATTCTGGGGCACATCCAGCGCGGCGGTCGCCCTACGGCTTTCGACCGCCTGCTGGCTTCGCGCATGGGCAAACGCGCCGTAGAAGCCCTGATCGCCGGAGAACACGGCATGATGACCGGCCTGCAAGGCCGCCAGATCACGCTCATCCCCCTGAGCCAGGTGGTCGAAAAAAACCGCTCGGCCAATCTGGAATACTTCGAAATGGCTAAAATGCTGGCCCGTTGAAACGGGCAAAAAAAACGGCGGAGCGTTTCGGCTCCGCCGTTTTTTGTATTGGGCAATTAAATCCAGGTGGGTTCTTCGTAGGTGCCAAAGACCTCTTTCATCACGCCGATGATCTCACCCAGCGTGGCATAGGCGCGCACCGCGTCCAGGATGTAGGGCATGGTGTTCTCCGTCCCCTGGCAGGCGATCCGCAGCCGGTCGAGCGCCTGGCCCACGCGGCCCTTGTCGCGCGTGCGGCGCACTTCGTTCAGGCGCGCCACCTGGCGATCGTAACCTTTGGGGTCCATTTCCAGCAGTGGAATGCTGAGCGGAATATCGTCGGTGTAGGCGTTCACGCCCACCACCTTGCGGATGCCTTGATCGATCTCGCGCTGGTAGCGGTAGGCGGCTTCCGAAATCTCGCGCTGGAAGAAGCCTTTTTCGATGGCTGGCAGCACGCCGCCCAGTTCTTCGATGCGCCGGAAGTATTCGTAGGCCTGTTTTTCGATGCGGTTGGTCTGCGCTTCCACGAAGTACGAGCCGCCCAGCGGGTCTACCGTGTTGGCCACGCCGGATTCTTCGGCGATGATCTGCTGGGTGCGCAGGGCGATGGTCACCGCTTTCTCCGAAGGCAGGGCCAGAGCTTCGTCCAGGCTGTTGGTATGCAGGGATTGCGTGCCGCCCAGCACCGCCGCCAGCGCCTGGATCGCCACCCGGACGATGTTGATCTCCGGCTGCTGCGCCGTCAGCGAACAGCCAGCCGTCTGAGTGTGGAAGCGCATCAGCCAGGAGCGCGGGTTCTTCGCGCCAAAGGTTTCGCGCATCTCCCGCGCCCAAATGCGGCGGGCGGCGCGGTATTTGGCGATCTCTTCGAAGAAATCGTTGTGCGCATTGAAGAAGAAAGAGAGCCGCGGGGCAAAGGCGTCGATGTCCAGGCCGCGCGCCAGCGCCCAGCGGACGTATTCCAGCCCGTCCGAAAGGGTGAAGGCCAGTTCCTGCGCCGCAGTGGAGCCGGCCTCGCGGATATGGTAGCCAGAAATAGAGATAGTGTTCCACAACGGCAGGTGCTGCGAGCCGTATTCAATGGTATCGGTCACCAACCGCATGGAGGGTTCAGGCGGAAAGATGTATTCCTTCTGTGCGATGTATTCCTTCAAGATATCGTTCTGGATAGTGCCCCGCAATTGATCGGGACGGACCCCTTGTTTTTCCGCCGCGGCGATGTACATGGCCCAGATGACCGCCGCCGGAGAGTTGATGGTCATGCTGGTGGACACCTTGTCCATCGGGATGTCGCGCATCAGCACTTCCATGTCCTTCAAAGAAGAAACCGCCACCCCGCACTTGCCGAACTCGCCCACCGCCTCGGGGGCATCGGTATCGTAGCCCATCAGGGTGGGCAAGTCGAAGGCGATGGAAAGGCCGGTTTGCCCCTTGTCTAGCAGATATTTAAAACGGGCGTTGGTCTCTTCCGCCGTACCAAAGCCCGCAAACATACGCATAGTCCATAATTTGCCGCGGTGCATCGTGGGATGAACGCCGCGCGTAAAGGGATATTCTCCCGGCAGCCCCAAATCGCGCATGTAATCCATGTCTTCCACGTCTAGCGGCGTGTAAAGCCGTTCGATCCGCTCAGAAGAGGTTGTGATGAATTCATCCTGGCGCTCCGGGCGTCGCGCCAGGGTGGCTTTCAGCGTTCCGCCTTCCCAGGCTTCCAGCGCCGATCGCAAGGCTTCAATTTGTTCCCGATCATACATAACAGGCTCCTCCTTATGGCAAGACGATCCGGTTTGATTATAGCATCATCACCAATCCAGGGCGATCAGCGTGCCGCGGCCATGACGTTTGGCGCGATACAGCCGCTGATCGGCCACGCGGATCAGCTCGTCGGGCACGTCGGCATCTTCCGGGTAAACGGCAATGCCCACACAGGCCGAAAGCATCTGGCGGCGCTCATCGTTGGGCAGCAAGAGCAGGTATTTTTCCAGCGTGTGGCGGATCTTGTCGGCGACGGCCAGGGCATCTTCTCGATCGGCCTCCGGCAAGATGACGGCGAACTCATCGCCGCCATAGCGGGAGAGGAAATCCGTCTCGCGCATGATCTGGCGCAGCTCAATGGAAACCTGCTTCAGCACGCTGTCGCCGATGGGGTGGCCGTATTCATCGTTGACTCGTTTGAACCCGTCCAAATCAATCATCAGGTAAGCAAAGGAGTGTTGGTAGCGTTGGGAACGGCGGGTTTCCTCCTGCAGCCGGCGATCGAGCGCCCGCCGATTGGGCAATCCGGTCAACCCGTCGGTCAGCGCCTCTTGCAAGGCCTGATCGAAATGGTCGGCGTTGATGATCACCTCCGCTGCCCGCTGGGCAAACAGACGGGCGATCTCCAGTTCCTGGGCAGAAAACGTGCGCGGCTGCCCCCAATACAGCGCCAGCACACCCACCTGCCGATCTTTGGCGCGCAAATTGAGCAAAACATACGATTGAATTTTCTCCCGATGCAGGTAATACACCTGCGGCGAAGTGCGCTGATCCTGGTACACATCGGCCACGGCCACATAGCCATCGCGACTGACCTGCTGCCATTCGGGCAAGAAGCGGTGGTTTTGCAAAACCCAGCGCACATACTCCGGCGACAGGCCACGAGAAAACTCGCAATCCAGCGCGCCATCGGGCGCGGCGATATAAATCGCAAACCGTTGGGAATCCAGGAGTTCGCCGGTGGCCTGCGCCACGGCGGGCAGCAACTGGTTTTGTTGCAAATTGGCCGTCAGGTGAACGATCTCGTCGCTGAGGCGATGCAAAAGCACAGCGTGTTTTTCCAGCTCTTGATATTGCCACACCCGCCCCAGGATCAGGGCCACCAGGTTCGTCAATTTGCGCGCCTGACGCAGCCTCTCGCCGGTGGGCACTTGTGGGTAGGCCATCATCACGCCGCCCAGAATGCGCTCGCCGTTGATCTGCCGCAGGGGCAGCGTTAGCCAGACGTACTCTCCCCGAAGCGAAAAAAAGCCGGAACGTTTGCGCTGCAAAAGGCCGAGCATCTTCGTCGGCTGGACGGACTCCAACACTGCTTTGTCGCCGGCCATCCCCAACCATTGCGCGCTGTGACGGCTGTCGTTCCACGAGGCAATCGCCACCGCCCGCACATCAGCCACATCGCACAAACGCTGCGCCAGCAGGTCGAAATCTTCCTCGTTTTGCGCCAGGTCGGGCACATGGGCGGCGATATTCGCCAGCGATTGCAAAAATGCGCCCTGCACAAACGTCCGTTGCCAGTTGTGCTCGTAAGAGCGCAGCCAGGAATTGATCAAAACAATGGCCAGCCCAAAGATCAAAACGGCGATGATTTCATAATGCCAGAAAAACTGCGTCGGCGCAAAGGCCAGGCTCCCCAATGGTTGCAGCCAGCTCAGCCGGTACGATTCAAGCAAGAAGACCAGCACCACGCCGCCGAAAGCGCCCAAATAAAAGGCCACCTTGCTGGGCAACAAGGCGACCATCAACGGCGTCCAGACCTCAAACACCAGCAAATACGGGCTGGAAATGCCCCCGGATAAATGCACCAAAAGCAAAAGGAAGACCTGGTCGCTCAGCGTTTGCAACAAAAAAAAGGCCAAAAAGGTTGTGCCGGTCCCCGTCCCGAGATACCAGAAAACCAGCGACTCCACCGTCCAAATCGTGAAGATCAACGCCATCGGCAACACATCCGGGTAGCGCAGCGACTGCACCCCATAAAAGGCAACCGCCAGCAACAGGAGGAAGACCCTCACCGCATACACTTTTTTGTAGCGCTGCA
>WGAD01000397.1 GCA_015489255.1 Anaerolineales bacterium
GGCGGCGGCTTCGTTGTGCGCGCCGTCGAGGATCACCAGCGGGTCGCGGCGGAAGACTTCGAAGCGCCCCGGCCAGTGGACGGCGGCGAAGCCGCGCGTCATGGCGTCTTCGTCCAGGGGCAGGCCGTTTTCGGCGGCCACGTGCAGCAGCGCCCAGGCGGTGACGGCGTTTTCGGCCTGGTGCGGGCCGATCAGCGACAGGCGGATCTCGCGCAGTGGGCCGCCCTGCCAGCCCAGCTGCAGGGTTTGCCCCTCCAGCCCCTGGCGGGTGACCTGCCATTCTACCGCATCGGGGGCGTAAAGCCAGGGCGCGCCCCGTTCAGCGGCGATGGCGGTCAGCGTGGCGCGGGCTTCGGCGGGCTGGGCGGCCAGGGTTACCGGAACGCCGGGCTTGATGATGCCGCCCTTTTCGGCGGCAATTTGCGCCAGGGTGTTCCCCAGCACGGCGGTGTGGTCGAACGAAATCGGCGTGATGGCGCAGGCCTGCGGGGTGATGATGTTGGTGGCATCGAGCCGGCCGCCCAGGCCGACTTCGATCACCGCGGCATCGGCGCCGGCGCGGGCAAAGTAAAGGAAGGCCAGCGCGGTGGTCAGTTCAAAGGTGGTGAGGTAGGGCACCTGCGCCACCGCCGGACGGATGGCATCCACCAGGGCGGCCAGGGTCTCGTGGGGGATGGGTTGGCCGTCGATTTGCATGCGTTCGGCGAAATCTTCCAGGTGGGGCGAGGTGTAAAGCCCGGTACAGTATCCGGCGGCGGTCAGCGCCGCGGCGCAGAGGGCGGCGGTGGACCCCTTGCCTTTGGTGCCGGCGATGTGCAGGGTGGGGTAGGCATCTTGCGGGTCGCCCAGCAGGTGCATCAGGCGGCGCATCCGGTCGAGGTTGAACTCGGCGCGCGCCAGCTCGTCGGCGTGTTTCAGGCTATAATCAACGAAACTGTAAAGATAATCCAGGGCTTGCTGGTAACGGCTCATGGCTTGATTGTACCCGCAGCCCTGCGGCTTTGAAAGGGAAAACATGCGCGAAATTCGGGCCGCGGTTGGCGTGCTGTATCTGCATCTGGAATTGAGCGGCTGCCGCTCGCTCAAAGAAAAACGCGGGCGGCTGCAACCGCTGATTCACCGTCTGCGGCGCGAGTTCAACGTCTCGGTGGCAGAAATCGGGCTGCAGGATGTCTGGCAAAGCGCGTTGCTGGCCTGCGCGATGACCGGCGGCGACGCCGCCTTTTTGCAGCGGGCGCTGACCCGCGTGCGCGATTGGGTGGCCATCCACGCCGACGCGCTGCTGCTCGATGATCGCGTGGAAATCTGGTAAACAGGAGGTTGTTATGGACCTGGGATTGAAGGACAAACGGGCGCTGGTGCTGGGCGCCTCGCGTGGATTGGGTTATGCGGTGGCCCACACGCTGCTGCGGGAAGGCTGCGCGGTGGCCATCAACGGGCGGGATGCCGACCGCCTGCAAACGGCAGCCGACCGCCTGGCGGCGGAAACCGGCGGACGGGTTGTTCCTGTCCCGGCGGATGTGACCGCGCCCGAAGCGGCCCCGGCAGTCGTCTCCGCGGCGGCGGACGCGCTCGGCGGCCTGGATTTGCTGGTGACCAACGCCGGCGGCCCGCCGGCCGGCGCCTTTGAGTCGCTGGACGAGGCCCTCTGGCAGAAGGCGACCGAACTCTCGTTCTTGAGCCATGTGCGTTTCATCCGCGCCGCCCTGCCGCATTTGCGCCGCTCGGAGGCGCCGGCGGTACTGACCATCACTTCTTACTCGGTCAAGCAGCCGATCCCCAACCTGGTGCTCTCCAACAGCATCCGGGCGGCCACGGTGGGCCTGACCAAGACCCTGGCGCTGGAGCTGGGCGGCGAAGGCATCCGCTTCAACTCTATTTTGCCGGGCTGGACGAAGACCGAGCGGGTGATTGAACTGATGACCGCCCGCGCCCAGGCCAACGGCACGGATGTGGAGACGGAAATCGCCCGTCAGGCGTCTGACATCGCCCTCGGGCGCATGGCCGACCCGCAAGAATTTGCCAACGCGGCGGTCTTCCTGCTCTCGCCGGCGGCCTCCTACATCACCGGCCACATGCTGACCGTGGACGGCGGCGCCTACAAAGGCACGCTCTAACTACTCCCTAC
>WGAD01000398.1 GCA_015489255.1 Anaerolineales bacterium
CGGTTCGGGGAACGAGATGCTTTCCAGCACCACCCGACGCGACCCGCACAAGGTATCGCCGGTGAAGGTGTGTTTGAGCCCCAACACGGCGGCGATATCGCCGGCGCGGACTTCGTTGACGTCTTCGCGCCGGTCGGCGTACATGCGAATCAGGCGGCCAATGCGCTCGGTTTTGTTCTTGGTTGAGTTGTAAACTTTTTGTCCCTGGGAAAGCACACCCGAATACACCCGGAAGTAAGCCAGCCGCCCGACGTAGGGGTCAGTGACGATTTTGAACACCAATGCGCTCAGAGGGGCATCGTCGTTGGCTGGCAGTTCGATGGTCTGCTCCGGGTCGTCCGGGTCTGTGCCTTGCACGGCGGGGATGTCTGCCGGCGAGGGCAAGTATTCAATCACCGCATCGAGCACAGGCTGGACACCCTTGTTCTTCAGGGAAGAACCGCAAAAGACCGGCGTCGCCAGGTTGGCGATCACCGCCCGCCGCAAGGCCGCCTTAAGCTCCGGCACGGTGATTTCCTCGCCCTCCAGGTATTTGATGGTCAGATCGTCATCCAGTTCGGCGATCTTTTCCACCATCTCCATATAGGCGGCTTCCACCTCGTCCACCATATCCGCCGGAACGGGGCCGATCTTCGGTTCGCGTCCCAGTTCATCTTCCCAAATAATGGCTTGCCGGGTGAAAAGGTCTACCACGCCCGTAAAAGCCGACTCGCTGCCGATCGGCAGTTGCACGGCGATCGGGTTGGCGCCCAGGCGAGAACGGATGGATTCTATCGTCTGCTCGTAAGAGGCGCCGACGCGGTCCATCTTGTTGGCAAAGCAAATGCGCGGCACTTTGTACCGGTCGGCCTGACGCCACACGGTTTCACTCTGCGGCTCCACCCCTTGCACGGCATCGAAGACGACGACGCCGCCATCCAACACGCGTAGAGACCGCTGGACTTCAGCCGTGAAGTCGATGTGGCCGGGCGTATCGATGATGTTGATCTGATAGCCCTTCCACTCAGCCGACACCGCCGCCGAGACGATGGTGATGCCCCGCTCGCGCTCCTGCTCCATCCAGTCGGTCACGGTTGTGCCGTCGTCCACCGAACCGATGCGGTGGGTTTTGCCGGTATAGAACAGGATACGCTCGGTAGTCGTCGTCTTCCCGGCGTCGATATGGGCAATAATGCCAATATTTCGGTAACGTTCCAGCGGATACTCTCGCGCCATAATGTCTTACTGACCTCTAACTTGAGTAACGCGCGCCATTACACGCGGTAATGGGAGAACGCGCGGTTGGCTTCCGCCATCTTGTGCGTTTCGTCGCGCTTGCGGATGGCCGCGCCCTGCTCATTGTAGGCGTCCATCAGCTCCTCCGCCAGACGCTCGGCAAAAGGCTTGCCGCTGCGGCTGCGCGTGGCGGCCAGGATCCAGCGAATGGCCAGCGCCAACCGACGCTCGGCATCCACTTCCATCGGCACCTGATAGGTCGCGCCACCAATCCGGCGGGGGCGAACTTCCATCACGGGCGAAACGTTCTTGATGGCCGTTTCAAACACTTCCACCGGATCCTTGCCGGTACGTTCGGCAATGATATCCAGGGCATCATACATCAGGCGGGTGGCCAGGCTCTTCTTGCCACGCTTCATGATGTGATGGATCATCGTTTGGATGCGCACGTTGCCGTAACGCAAATCGGGGGGGATAACCCGTTTCTCAGGTTTACCTCGACGCATGTCTCAACTCCAATCAGGATTTCGGTTTACGGGTGCCGTACTTGGAGCGGCCACGCTTGCGGTTTTCCACGCCTTCCGCATCCAGCGTACCGCGCACAATGTGGTAGCGCACGCCCGGCAGGTCTTTTACACGACCACCGCGCACCAGCACCACCGAGTGTTCTTGCAAACGGTGGCCTTCGCCGGGGATATAGGCCGTCACTTCGATGCCATTGGTCAGGCGCACACGCGCAATCTTGCGCAAGGCAGAGTTCGGCTTCTTGGGCGTCATGGTACGCACCACAGTGCACACGCCGCGCTTCTGCGGAGCGCCCTTGGGCTGGCGCTTGCGACGCTGCTTCATCGAGTTGAAGGTGTATTGCAGCGCAGGCGCCTTGCTCTTGGACTTCTTCTGTTTGCGACCCTTGCGGACCATTTGGTTAATCGTCGGCACGTTTGCCTCCACAAAACAGTATGGTATTTCCAAAAATTAAGGTTTTATTCCAACAATCAAGGCCATCATTCTTGCACGATGGCCTCGTTTACGACAATGTCACACGCCAAAAAGGCCCTGTCAGAAGCACAGGCAACGAAAGAGGATTTTAACACAGCCCTACCCCAGCGTCAAGCAAACGGAAACAGCTGTTGAGACGGCGCGCCCTGCGCACCGTCTCCGAACCGGTGATCATTTGGACGAAAGGTCCTTCAGGACATCGGTGTTCAGGCCGAGCAAGCTGGTCTTGGGCTGCGGCTTGCGCGAGCGGCCATCGTCCTTGCCAAAGCGGATGACCTCTCCCTCGTCGCTGACCGCTTCCACCGTCATGCCGAGGCTCTGCAACTCTTTGACCAGCACCTTGAACGAGGCTGGAATGCCCGGCTCTTCGATGGGTTCACCTTTGACGATGGCCTCATAGGCATCCACACGCCCTTGCACATCGTCCGATTTGATGGTCAGCATTTCCTGCAAGATATAGGCAGCGCCATAGGCTTCCAGCGCCCACACTTCCATTTCGCCGAACCGCTGACCGCCAAATTGCGCTTTGCCGCCCAGCGGTTGCTGGGTGACCAGACTGTAAGGGCCGGTAGCGCGGGCGTGGGCTTTGTCTTCCACCAGGTGGTGCAGTTTGAGCATCGTCATCACGCCCACGGTGACCGGTTGATGGTAGCGCTCTCCGGTCTTGCCGTCGCGCAGCACCTGTTTGCCCAGCGTAGGAATCGGATTGCTCGTCTCCAGCATGGCTTGTTCGGCGATGCGGCGCACTTCTTCTTGGCTGGCTTCGCGCGGGACTTCGAAGCCCTGGCTTTCGGCCCATAGGCGCATGCACACCTCCATGGCGGCGGCATCGTAAGGCGCGGCCTGGTGCGGCGGCAAGACGCGGTTATCCGGTGTGAAAATGGTGTCCGGGTCGTACCCTTTTTCGCGCAACCATTCGAAGACGGTTGACCAGCGGGCATAGTTTCTGTCCGTACCGAGGGCCAACACATCGTACCCTTTTTCGCCCAGCCATTCTTCCAGGTAGAGCCGCCGCACTTCTTCGTCATCTTCCAGCAGTTCAGGATTGTAATCATCCAGCGATTTGACCCATTCCCAAGCGCGCAGGCCGATCTCACGCCAGGCCTGGTTCATCAGCCAGGCGCGGGCCAATTCCGCTTCGATCTCTTCTTCCGAAGCGCCATCAAAGACGGGCGTCACCGCGCGGAAGCCCATTTGCTTGGCGGCCCAGCCCAGGTGCACCTCTAGCACCTGCCCGATGTTCATGCGCCCGGGCACGCCCAAGGGGTTGAGGATGATGTCTAC
>WGAD01000399.1 GCA_015489255.1 Anaerolineales bacterium
CCTCCCACCCTGCCGATCGGCAGTCAGCCGCTACTGACCGACCCCTTTCTGGATTCAACCCCCTGGCAACTGCCCAATTCCATGCACGGCAGCGTGCAAATCGCCAACGGGCGGCTGTCCATCGCCCTCCATCAGCAAAACTTCTCCCTGCTCACCCTGCGCCAGACGCCAACGCTGGACGATTTCTACCTGGAAGTTCGCGTCCGGTTGAGCCTTTGCCAGGGCGCCGACGCCTACGGCGTCATCTTCCGCGCCCAATCACCCCAGGATTTCTACCGCCTGAGCCTCAACTGCCAGAATGAAATCCGCCTGGATCGCGTCCAGGGTGGGCGCCGCGTGTATCTGCAACCGCCCACCTTCAGCGCCGATGTTCCACCTGTCCCGCCCGCCGAGGCCCTCATCGGCATCCTGGCGCGCGGCAACGACTTGCAGATTTTTCTCAACGGCCAGGAACAATTCCAGGTCCGCGACCCCGTCTTTCGCGCCGGGTTGATCGGCTTCAGCGCCGCCAGTCAAGACAGCGCCGATATGACCATCGTCTTCAGCGATCTGAAAATCTACCCCTTGCAACCCTGAAAGTTGCCAAAAAAGGCAGTCTGCAGTAAGGTAAAAAGAAAAACGATTAGGAACGCTATGCCCTTCAAAAACCGCCTCAACGATCTGGACAGCAAAAGCTGGCTTAAGTTTCAAAAATCCTGGTTCATTCACAACCCGCCGCCGCGCAACCGCAAGGTGCTGCGTCATCCCGCCAAATTTCCCGAAACCCTGGCGCAGGAATTCATAGAATTCTTCACCAAGCGCGGCCAGGTCGTCTTCGATCCGATGGCCGGCACCGGCAGCGCGCTGGTCGCCGCCCTGCGCGCCGGCCGCCGGGCTTACGGCATTGAGCTCAACCCCACCTACGCCCAGATCGCCGCGGAAGTCATCGCCGAAGAACGCGCCCAAATTGGAGAAGAGGCTCCGCCGGCCATCGTCTTCCAGGGAGACGCCGCCGAAGCCGCCGGGTTCGACATCCCGCCGGTGGATTACCTGATCACCTCGCCTCCGTACTGGGATATGCTCCACGCGCGCGGCGCAGAGACGCAGAAAAAGCGCCGCCAGACGCCCGGCCTGGACGTGGTCTATTCCGACGATCCGCGAGACGTGGGCAACATTCACGATTACGAAGCCTTTTTGCAAACCCTGATCGACATCTACGCCGGATTGAAACCCCTGTTGAAACCCCGCGCCTACCTGACCATCATCGTCAAAAACGTCAAAAAGGGCGGGCGCGTGTATCCGCTGGCCTGGGACCTGGGGCGCGAATTGGGGAAAATTTACCTGTTGAAAGATGAGAAAATCTGGTGCCAGGACAACCAGCGCCTGGCGCCCTACGGCATGGGGTCTGCCTGGGTGAGCAACACCTTTCATCATTATTGCCTGCAATTCCGCAACGAGTAAACCCATGGTCGAGGCCAGCGACTTCCTCACCCTCCCCTGCAACGATGACTTGATCCGCAGCGGCATTGATTACGCCCGCCGGTCGCTGGCCTTCACCTACAACCGCATGGGCGGCACTTCATTCGCCCGCCTGCGGCGGATCGTCGGCGGCATCGCCGTGGAACTGGCCCTGCGGCGATACCTGGACGCCGCCGGCATCCCCTACGAAAACACCGGCGCCACGCCCTTCACCGAGCCCGATCGCTACGACGTGGCCCTGCGCGGCCAGCCTTGCGACGTCAAAAGCTACCTGTTGTTAGACCGCAAAAAGATCGCTGCGGTTCACCGCCGGCCTGCCCTCCTGCTGAAAGCCCCCGCCCTGGTGCCCGCCGATCAATTGTTCAGCGAGCGCCACACCCCCCGCGATCTCTATCTCTTCGCCTTTTTGACGGCCCTCGAAGGGCACCACCCGTCAGCGTTGCAACGCATCCGCCAGCGTGGCCTGCCGACGTTCTTCATTGCTCCCTTGCCCCGCCGTTGGGCACGCCCCGCCGCCTGGCGGCCTTTGGACCCGCTGTACATCAAAAGCGAAGTCGATCGCCCGCTGGAAATAGAGATCGGCGGACAGGACGCCAACCACGAATTCCTTTGCCGCCAGCTAAGGCTGCCCCCGCGCACCCGCTTGCGCCTGGAACCCAATTTCTACAGCCTGGCCTACCTGCACACCCGCCAGCCGCCAGACGGACGCCTGGGGTTGCATGTACCCTTCCTCGGCGCACCGCACATCCTGGAAGCCAGACACTGGGGCAACATCTGGCTCTACGGAATGCGCATCTTCTTTGTGGGATATCTGTCTTGGGCGGAATTTCGCCGCCGCGCCAAGCCGCTACCCGCCGGGAAGCGGGTCTTTCAATACCGGCAAACGCGCATCAAAAACTATCATTTCCCCGTGCAAAATCTGCGCCCGATCTCCGAATTACTACAAATATCTGTCTAGTCAATCCCCAAAATGGGTGATTGTCAGCCGCGAAAGCAGCCTGTAGAGTACAAGCACCTGTGGTATTACAGGAAAGGAAGGAGAAAAGAACCGATGAAACGAAC
>WGAD01000400.1 GCA_015489255.1 Anaerolineales bacterium
AGAGGGCAATGTGCGGGCGGAAGTACCGCCGCAGTCGGCCGTTTTCCAGGCGGTGGGTGGCTTCCCACAGGCTGAACATGCGGCTGCGCCCCCCCGCCAGCCGGACATTGACCTGCGACTCTTCTACATCGTACACCCGCCGACCCGCGAGGTGGGCGTAATCGTGGTTCTGGTGCACGGCCAGGACGTCGGGTGTGGCGTCGATCACCTTCCAGCCCTGGGCGCGGGCGTGGTAAATCATCCAGTTATCCCATCCGGCGCGCCCCACGGCAAAGGGGGGCATATCGGCGTAGGCCGCTTTCGGGAAGACGAAGTAGTCAATGCCGAAAGGTGAGTGCAGGCGGCCGCGGCGGGAAACCTCCTCCCGCAGGCGGTCGGCCCAGCCCTGGTTGAAGGTCAGCGGGGTGGTGATGTCCACATCCCAGCGGCGGCCGACCATCAGGAAGCCATCGGGCGCTGCGGCGGTTACAGCCTGCACCGCCTGCAGGAAGTCGGGCAGCACGACGATGTCGGCGTTGAAGTAGGCCAGGTAGGGGGCGCGGGCGGCTTCCCGGGCGCGGGCGAAAATGGATGAAATCAGCGGCGTGCCTTGCTCGTTGCGGGCCACTTCGGGCAGGTGGCGCACGCCCAGTTCGGCCGCGGTTTCGGCCAGGCCCGGCTCGTCGCCGAGGAGCAGCACTTCCACCGCCGGCCCCAACGCCAGCCACGAGCGGATGGCGTTGCGCTGAATGAGGGCGATGTGTTCCCGGTCAAAAGGCTTGGGGGCGGAAAAAAGGGTCAGCAGGGGAGAGGTCATGGCTTCACCGGCGGGCGGCAATACAGCGCGCCGATGGCGTCGGTGCCGCAGGGCGTGCCGCCGTTGTGTTTCAAGAGGGCCTTCCACCACAGGCGGCTGCGGTCGGCGCCGGGCTGCCACAGCAGCACAACCACGCCGCCGCGCGCCCGCCATTGTATCAGACGCGTGTCGTGGTGAGAAGCCTCCGGCCACAGCATGTAGCGCGGCAGGTCATCCAGCCCGAAGGCGGAGCGTTCCAGCCAGATGAGCAGTGCGGGCCAGTTGTTGGAATAGAGCGGTGTTTCCGGCGGCATGGCAGCGACTTTGTGAAGCACGCCCGCGGCCATGCTTTGGTGCCAGGGGCGGGCGGTGTAGCCTTCGCCGAAATAGCGCAAATAGAGCAGCGTCTGGTGGGTGGCCGAGGTAGGCGATTTCATCCACGCCAGCAGCGCCACAGCCGCCAGCGCGGCGGCCACTTGCAGTGCCCGTTCCCGCCGCGGCCACGTGGCGCGCAGCCAGGCGGCCAGTGCGGCCAGCCCGCTCACCAGCCACATGACGAACGCGGGCGTGTACATGCGGAAATCCAGCGCGGGCGGTGGGGCGATGAAAATGAACATGAACGCCAAAAAGGGAAACCAGGCGAACGCGTCCAGCGCGGCCAGCAGCGCCAGGGCGACCAGGGAGGCATTGGCCTCGGGCTGCCGTTGCCAGCGCAAAAGTGCAGCCACCCACCCTGCCGCGACCAGGGCAACTAAAACCCAGAACGCGGCCACGGCAGCCAGCGGCGGGTTCTGCCAGGCAGGGAACACGGCGGCCAGGAATGTGCGCCCCGTGCGGTGCAGAAACACGCCTAAAGCGGGAAGCCATTGGGCCGGGGAAGTCCAGCCGCCCGGCGACTGCCCCGCGACGCGGGCGTACACCATCCACGCCCCAAAGGGCAGCAGGAAAACCGCGCCGCCTGCTATGGCCTGTTTCAACCGCTCGCGCCACGGCTGCGCTGGCTGGAAGGCCAGGGGCGCGAGCACGAGCACAAACCCGGCGTGCAACCCTGCATAGCGCACGCTCACGCTGAACGCAGCCACAACCACCGCAGTCCACCACCACCAGCGGCTGCTATTTCGCTGCACGCTGCGCCACAGGGCGTACAGCCATGCCGCCAGCAACACCAGAAACGGCGGCTCTGACATCAGGCTGGTGAACGCCCGCGCCACCGGCAAACCGGTCGCCAGCAGCACCATGCCCAACAGCCCCAGGACCGGCCAGCCACTGCCTTCGTAGAGCCACCAGCCCACGATGAACAAAAAGAGCGCCAGCGAGGCCACATCCAGCAGGCGGCCGGCGGCGATCCAATCGTTGTGGGTGAGGCGCATGGCCGCAGCCACCAGCGCGGGGTAGCCCGGTGGATAGTGGGTCAGCAGCGTGATGCTGCCATCGCTTTGCAGGGAAACCACGCCCTGCCCGGCCAGGATGTGCCGGGCGGCGTCCACATAAGCGGCGCTGTCGGAATACGCCCACGGCCCCCAGGGTGCCAGCGCGTAGGCGTACGCCGCTGCGGCAAGGACGGCGGTGGCAAAGATGAGGAACATCGGCAAGCGTTTGTCGGAGAAAATGAATCGTTGCATGGAAGGAGGCGGGGAGTCAGGTAGTCGGGTAGTCAGGTGGTCAGATCGTTGCGGCGAGGCGGCGATAGAGGGCCAGCAGGCGCTGGAAGTTGCGCGGCCAGTCGGCGCGGGCTTCGGCGCGGGTGCGGGCGGCTTCGGCGCGGGCATGCAGCGCCGCGGGCGGGGTGCGGGCGGCTTCCAGCAGGGCTTCGGCGAGGGCGTTGACGCTGCCATCGGGGAACAGCCAGCCTTCCT
>WGAD01000401.1 GCA_015489255.1 Anaerolineales bacterium
CCCACCAGCCGCCCTTGCTCGTCGAAAGCGCTGATCGCCAGCCAAACCGATCGCCAGTCTCCGGTCTCGGCGGGCGGCAGCAGCCGCCCCGAGACCCGAACCGGGTTGCCGTTACCCGCAGCCGTCAACTGTCCCACCCGCCCCGGGGCATAGCGCCCGCTATCCGCCGCAAAAGGCAACGCCGAGGTGACCTGCGTCTGCTGCTCCGCGGTTTCCCAGCGTCCATCCAGGTGAAAAACCAGCGGAGCCTGGGCGCCCGGGAACAGCGCATCCAGCAACAAAAAGGCCTCTGCTGTTGTTTGCCGGCCATCCGGCAGTTTCAGGTGCAGTTGCAAGGCCAGGTCTTCCAGCGGCTCGGCGCTTTCGTTGGTCAGC
The DNA here is from genome assembly GCA_015489255.1 of Anaerolineales bacterium. GTDB lineage: Bacteria > Chloroflexota > Anaerolineae > Anaerolineales > Villigracilaceae > S143-42. The sequence continues at coordinate 376 of WGAD01000401.1, forward strand.
AGCGCCAGGCAAAGCGTAGAAGCCGCTGTTTGCGGATAACACGCAATTTGCAAAACCTGCACCCCTGTGGCCGGCGCCAGCGTCCATTCTTCGCCCGCGGGGATCTGCAGCACATCTCCCGGCTGCAAAAAAGAGGGGGAAACCGTCGGGTTGGCCGCCAGAAGGGCATCCAGCGAAAGGCCGAAACGCGAGGCAATGCCGATCATGGTATCGCCTTCGCGCACGGTGTACTGCTGCGGCGTCGGCGTCGGGGCGCTTGCCGGGGCTATCCCTGCTGGCGGCGCGGGCGTCGGCCAGGGCGTGGCGCTGGCATAAGGCCGAGGCGACGGCCACGCTGCCGGTCTAACCGGCGCTGCCGTCGGCGAGGCTGTGCAGGCCGCCAGCAAGGCGGCCATTAGCCAGAGACCGGGCAAAAGGCGAAACATACACGCATTATATCGCAATTCAGCGCCGGACAGGGCATGGGAATAACATGGGCGTCCGCTGGCGGTAGCGCCGGTAGGCCTCGCCAAACTCGCGAGATAATCTGCGCTCTTCAAACGAGGCGCCAATGAAAATATAGAGCGTCGCCAGCAGGTTAAAGACCAGTGTGTTGCGCGTCATCACGGGGGTGGCCCACAGCAGCAGCAAGGTGGCTGTATAAATGGGATGCCGCACCCAGCGGTATAACCCGTGCGTAACCAAACGCAGCGGCGGCTCTTCTCCCGTCAACGCCTGCCGTAAGCCGAGAAAAACCCAAGCGTCCGTCTGCCGCACAGCCCACCACACCAGCGCCACCGCCGTCAATTGACCCGCCAGCGCAACCAGCGTCCAGGGAAAAGGCAGGCGATAAAGCGGAAAATCCGGCAAGATGGCGGTTATCCCCATCACAGGCAGGAAGGAAAGCAGGGCAAACAGGTTGTAGGCCAGGCGATAATACCGCTGCATCCAGTCTGCGCCCAGGCGCGCCTGCAACCACGCCTTCCAACGCAGAGAAGCCGTCCACGAATGCAGGCCGCCCCACAGGGCAAAGGCCACGACCAACCAGAGAATGTCCATGACGTTCACTCCTCCACGGCGTGTTCGTACACACGCCAGAATTCCTCCATGAACCAGGAGGCGACCTGCGGGCTGTAGATGATCAGGACGTTTTCATCGTTGCGCGTTTCGGCGCTGTGGCTGAAGTTGTACGAGCCGGTGACGACGATCTCCCGATCGATAATGAAAACCTTGTGGTGCATCATGCCGTCCAGGCCGTCGCGCCGCACGTCCAGCCCGGCCTGGCGAAAAGCATCGTATTCCGTGCCCGTATTGGAATTGATCTGCCCCGAGTCCATCACGCCGCGCACTTGCACGCCACGGGCTGTCGCCTCGCGCACAGCTGCGCCCAATTCGTCGGAGGTGAAAGAAAAGGCCAGAAAGTAGATGCTTTCTTGCGCATTCTCCAACAAGGGCAAAATGGCCTGGCTAACGCCGTCATCCGGCGAAAAATAGACTTCCATCTGAACGCCGTTGACGTTCAGGCTGGGGTTGGGCGTCTCTGCGACCACGTCAGGGCCAAAGCGATCGTCCAGGAACATCTCCTCGAACTCGCGGGTGTAGTTTTCGGCCATTTGCACTGAGCGAATATGCAGGAGATTGTTGGCGTTGTAGTAGGCGCCGCCCACGGTGAAATTCATCGAACCCAGCCAAACATCCAGGCCGTCGATGACGACGAACTTGTCGTGCATCAGGCCGTCCCGCCGATCGCCGATCACAGGGATGCCGGCCTCCATCAACTCCTGGGGCACTTCGTCGTCCAGGTTGCTGCTTTCCATCACCACGCGCACCAATACGCCGCGACGGTGGGCATCGAGGAGGGCATCGCGGATGCTCCAGAGGTTAAGGCTGTACGCCGCCACGTCCACCCGGGTGCGTGCTTCGCGGATGGCAGCAGCCAATTGTTCGTCTGGCCCGCCCTCCAGCTGACGTTGATAGGGGCTGAGCGGATCCGTAAAGTAAATTTCCAGCCAACCCGCCGAGGCGCCATACCCCACGCGCAAATCAACCGGCTCCAACTTCAAGTCATCGACAACCGGCTGTGTCTCATCGCCGGCCACAGGCGCCACAACCGGCATCGGCGTCGGCGCGCAGGCGCCCAAAAACAAGGCCGCCAGGATAAAGGTCTGCCAGACAACATTCATCGTACGCTCTCCATCATTGAAAACGCATCCCCGTCAGGCGTGAAAGCGCCCAGCGCAATGCAGCGATTGGAAAAGCCAGGGCCAGGTGCAAGGCCACGCTCAAAAACAGCAAGATCGCCAGGGTGCGTAAAAAGGTGTTGAAAGGCGGCGCCAGGTACAGGAGAAGCCAATCTCCGCCGCCCGCCAGCACCGCCACCGCCAACAAAGCCAGCAGCAAGAGGCCAAAGGTGCGCCAGGCGTATCGATCGGAGGCCGAGGGCAGCATCATGCTGCTGATGACAAAAGCCAGATAAAACCACAGCCAGAAGTCCGCTACGCCGGGCAACAGCCGCAGCCCCCGAAAGAAGAGGCTGTACTGTCCCTCGCGCAACATGGCCCACAACGGGAAAAGATATAAATGCCGCCCGCCGATCCAGGCCAGGGCCAGCAGGCCGCTAAAGAGAGGCGCCGCGCCGATCAGCGTGGCCCGCACCGGATCGCTTGCGGCCATTTCCACATAGCCCAGACGCAAGCGGCCATCATCCAGGGCTTGCGGCAGCAAAGAGAGGCGCCCCGTGCGCACGCCCAACACACGCGCCACCACATAATGGCTGACCTCATGCAAAAAGACGCCGGGGAAGAAGAGCAGGGCAAAAAGCCCCTGGGTCACCGCTTCGTGGCGGGTCAGCATGTAGAGCACCGCTTGCAGTTCCCGATGCAAAAACCGCTGGAGAAAGACCAGCGGTATCAACATGGCGCCGAACCAGAAAAGCCCATCCAGCGAGGCCGTTAACGATGCCAGCATGGTTTAAGGGTGGGCCGCCCTGGTGATGGCAATGAAGGCATCCGCCTTCAGGCTGGCGCCGCCAACCAACGCCCCGTCGATCTGCGGCTGGGCGAAGAAGGCTGCTGCATTGTCCGGCTTGACCGAACCGCCATACAGCACCCGAATGGCCTGCGCCGTTTCTTGCCCGTACAACTGGGCCAATGCCGGGCGAATCGTTTCGCCGATGACGCGGTTGGCCTCTTCTGGCGTGGAGGCACGTCCCGTGCCGATGGCCCAAATCGGCTCATAGGCCACCACCAGGCGGGCGGCAAAATCCGCCGACAAGCCTTTCAGCCCGTTTGTCACTTGCCGTGCAACCACCATTTCAGTTTGCCCGGCCTCGCGCTCGGCCAGCGTTTCTCCCAGGCAAACGATCGGCGTCAGATCGTGCTTTTGGGCCGCCAGCAATTTTCGCTGCACGGTTTCATCTGTCTCGCCAAAATAGGCCCGGCGTTCCGAATGCCCGAGGATGACATAAGAGGCCAGCTCGCGCACCATAGGCGGAGAAATCTCACCCGTGAAGGCGCCGCTTTCTTCCCAATGCATGTTTTGCGCGCCCAGGCCAATCCCCGATCCTTGCAAAAGGGAGGCCGCGGCCATCAGGCCGGTGAAAGGCGGGCAAATCACCCTTTCTACTGCGGGCAGAGCCTGCAAAGGCGTCAGCAGATCGAAGACCAGCGCCCGGGTTTCGGCCACGGTTTTGTGCATTTTCCAGTTTCCAGCCACCAGAGGGGTTCGCATCTTCATTACTCCTTGCTTTAGGGGATCTCTTGCAGCATGTGCGCCACGCGCACGGCCATCCAATCTGCCAGCAGCGGCTCGGCCTGCAATCCTTCCAGCAGGGCGCGGGCATCATCATAACGGCCTTCTTCCAGGGCAAATTCGGCTTCCAGGAAACGCGCCGGCGGGAAATCCGGCGCCACGGCGTACAAATCATCCAGGCGGCGATAGGCCTTCTCGGCCTCGCCCTGATAGTAAAAATACCGCGCCTGGCCGAAGTTGCGCAAGTTGGTATCCACCCGGCTCCAGTTCGACCAATCCAGTAGAACGGGTGCCAGGTCGTCGGCTGCCGATTCGTAAATGGCTTCGTAGAGGGCATCCCAGAGCTCGACGGGCGTATCGACCCCTAAAATTCGCGTCGCCCGATAGTACAGGCGGGCAGCCGGCGCCCACATGCCCATAGCGGCGGCGTCCTCCGCCATCGTCAGGATCGTTTCGGCATCGTCTCCGCTGATCTCCGCCGCCTTGACGAACTGCTCAACCGCCGCCAGGGGCGCATCTTCGTTCCACAACACCACCGCCAGCCGGTAATAGGCCCAGGGGTCGTTCGGGTTGTTTTGCACAGCCCGCTGCGCCTCGCGCAAAGCAGCCGATCCTTCCTCTTCGGCTTCGTGATCGCCCATCGGCGCCGACATGGTCATCGGCATGGCTGCCGCGGTGGGGCCTGGTTCCACAACGACCGCCGGCCCACGCGCCGACCACAACGTCCACAGGGCCAGCAGCGCCAAGATGGCAGCGGACAGCCATCCCCAGGGGCGCTGCGCTGCGGGCGCAGGCTGGGAGGCGTCCATCGAGGAAGCCGCGGTGGAGGGCATCGCCGGCGGAGTGATGTCTGGTTTGAGGGTAGGCGCTTCCGGCGGCGGGGGCAAGGCTTCTCGCGCCAGCGCCAGCGTCTCCGGATGATCCGGAATGCCCGATTCAACCCAGGCGGTGCGGAATGCGTCCACCAGTTCCGCCACGGTAGCATACCGGTCTTCCCGCTCCTTCGCCAGGGCCTTGAGCAGCACCCGTTCCAGATTCTCCGGCACATTGGGGTTGACTTCGCGAGGCAGCGGCAAGGGGGAATAGATGTGATCGTGGATGATCGCAAAGGGTGTATCGGCGCTAAAAGGCACGCGTCCGACGGCGATCTCATACAACATGACCCCAAAGGAATAGATATCCGTCCGCTCGTCCAGGTCTTTTTTTCCCATGGCCTGTTCGGGCGCAATATATTGGGGCGTTCCGATGATCATATCGCTGGTCAGCGTTGCGCTGCTGGCGGCAATGCGCGCCAGGCCAAAGTCCGCCAGGTAGATGTTGCCCTCGCGCCCCAGAATGACGTTGGAGGGCTTGACATCACGATGCAACACGCCTTGCCGGTGTGCATAGGACAAGGCCGCGCCCACCGATTCGACGATGTCCAGCGCTTCTTGCGCCGAGAGGGGGCCGCGTGCCATGCGCGCTTTCAGCGTTTCACCTTCGATGAATTTCATCACCAGGTAAGGCTGCCCGGCATGTTCGGAAAAATCGTACACCGGTACAATGTTTGGGTGCTCCAGGCGCGCAACCAGGCGCGCTTCTCGCAGAAAACGCGCCTTGAAGTTTTCATCTTCCAGGAAGGCCTGGTGCAACACCTTGATAGCAACATACCGGTCCAGGGTCGCATGGTAGGCTTTGTACACCGTTGCCATGCCCCCCTGGCCCAGTTGTTCCAAGATGCGATACGGCCCCACCGTTTCACCGACTGCAAACGGCATTTTTTCTCTCCTGTTTTGAATGCAATTCAGCCTTACCCGTCGTTCAGCATTTGGCGCAAGAAATCGATCTCGCGGGCCATCCATTCCGAGGGATTCTGGGCAGCTGCCTCGTCCAACAAGGCAGCTGCAACATCCATTTTGCCTTCTTGCAGGTAAATTTCTGCCTGGGCGATTAAAGCCAATGGGTACCCGGGTTCGCGGACCAGCACCTCTTCAATGGACTGCATCACCTGCTCTACGTCCGTGTAGGCATAATAATACTGCATCCGCGCTTCGGCAATCTGCGCCAACAGAGGATCGAAATCATACCAGAGGCCCCAATCAATATAGGCCGTCGCTTCTGGATAGGCAGCGGCGATGTAGAGGTTTTCTTCCGCCATCATGCGGGCTTCTGCCGTCAACCTTTGTCCATCCAGCAGAAGCGATTGATAAATTTCCACGGCTTCCAGGTTCATGCCGTTGTTGTATGCACGCAGCGCCAGGTCGTAGCGTGTTTCGGGCGCCGGGCGGGCAACGGCCAACATGCGGGCAATGGTTTCTGCGCTCAGGTCGTAATACCCTTCATAGGAAAGGTTTTCTGCCAGTTGCTGATAAGCCCAGGGGTCGGCTGGGTTGCGCATGACTTCATCCCAGGCTTCTTGCACCGCCGCAGAAGCAGACAGGACTTCATCCGGCATGTGCCACCCCATTGCCTCGGGCATCTCGTTGCCCCGGTCTTTGTGGTCTCCATCCACCCGCCCCGGCATGGGCGTCATGTGCGGCATATTCGTTGGCATGACCATCACCACCGGCGTGGGACGAGCCAGCCAGCGCCCCAGGGCCACGCCGCCAAACACCAGCAACACCACCAGCAAGACACCAGCCGTCACCCACCCCCAGGGAATGCGGCCGCGGGCGGCGGGTACGGCCACGGTCGACGGCGTGGGCGTTGCCGGCGCTGTATTCGCTGGGGCAGGCGGCGCCGTCGGAGCGACCGGTGCTGTGGTTGCCGCAGCAGGCGTCGGCGGGAGCGGTTGCCACCCCACCG